>JAYUFA010000284.1:0-13508 GCA_043738925.1 Actinomycetota bacterium | reverse complement strand
AAGAGACCGAGCTTCCTGCGTGCTTCCACATCGGCCTTGCACCCATCACGTATTACCAAGGTGAGCTGCCGCAGTTCGCACAGGGAACGCTGCAACCGATGTCGGGCATGTTCACCTCGCTGCAATGTGGGCAGTTCATTCTGAGCGGCGTGTTCGAACGTTTCCCGCGGCTGAAGACCGTTTGGGTCGAGCCGGGTATCGGCTGGGTGCCGTGGTGGCTCTTCCATCTCGACGAGATGGCGACGAAGCGCAACTACCCCTTCGACGCGATCACCGAGGCGCCGAGCTTCTATTTCCGGCGAAACATGTACGTCACCTTCATCCACGAGCCATTCGCGGTGCACCACCTACGCCACGACATCGGGGTCGAGAACATCATGTGGTCGACCGATTACCCGCATCCGGCGTGCACCTGGCCCGATTCGCGAGCGCTGGTCGACGAGGAGTTCGCCGGCATCCCGGCGGACGAACGAGAACTCATCGTCTGTGGCAACGCAACCCGGGTATGGAATCTGTAGGAGCACTCCGGTAGCGTTTCCGACCGCACAACCGGCGACGCCATCACTGCAATTCCCCGTGGTAGGTCGCTAAGTTCGACACCGCCGGCCTCCCCCGACGCCCGGAGTGTCGCACACGTGTCGCAGCATCCTCCGAGGAACCGAGAGCCCTTGTATTCGAAGTTGAAGCGCGTCGTCATCGGGAAACCGCTGCCGTCGCACGAGGAGCAACATCAGCGGCTCAGCAACAAGGTCGGCCTCGCAGTATTCGCATCCGACGCGATCTCGTCAACGGCGTATGCCACCGAAGAGATCCTGTTTGTGATCTTCCCGATCGCCGGGTTCGCTTCGCTGAAGTACCTGAACCCGATGGCGTTCGTGGTGCTCGTGCTCCTCGTCATCGTGGCTACGAGCTACAAGCAGACCATCAAAGCGTACCCGAGCGGTGGCGGATCCTATGTAGTCGCCCGCGAGAACCTCGGGGTCATTCCCTCGCTCGTCGCCGGTGCTTCGTTGCTCGTCGACTACGTACTCACCGTTGCGGTCTCGGTGTCGGCTGGTGTCGCGGCGATCACCTCAGCGGTCAGCGGTCTTGGCGACTATCGGGTGCTGATGTGTCTAGCGGCCATCCTCATCATCATGCTGGCCAACCTGCGCGGTGTGAAGGAGTCGGGCCGCGTGTTCGCGGTACCGACGTACGGCTACATCATCTCGCTCACCGTCTTGCTGGCCATCGGCCTCAGCCGGTCGTTCTTCGGCAACCTGAAACCGATCCCCGTTGATGCCGAACGCATTGCGGCAATCAAACACCAAGCCGACTTCGCGAAGACCGTCGGACTCTTCTATCTGTTGCGCGGGTTCGCGTCCGGCGCGGTCGCGCTGTCGGGTATCGAAGCGATCTCGAATGGTGTCGGTGCATTCACCGAGCCCGCATCGAAGAACGCGAGCAAGACGCTGGTGTGGATGGCGTCGATCCTCGGCGCACTGTTCCTCGGCATCTCGGTACTCGCACACCGATTGCGTCCCATCCCCAGTCATGACGAAACCTTGCTCTCCCAGGTTGCTCGTCACGTCTACGGCGGCACCGGGTTCATGTACTGGTCAATGCAGGTCCTCACGTTCGGTATCCTCATCCTCGCCGCGAACACTGCTTTCGCCGACTTCCCACGCATCGCATCGTTCCTCTCGAAGGACCGCTTCATGCCGCGCCAGTTCGCCAACCGCGGTGACCGCCTCGTGTTCTCCAACGGTGTGCTGATCCTGTCGGTGTTCGCGTCGATCCTCATCGTCGCTTTCGGTGGCGACACAACTCGCCTCATCCCGCTCTACGCCGTTGGCGTGTTCTGTGCGTTCACGCTGTCGCAAGCAGGCATGGTCGTTCACCACCGCAAGGAGCGCGAACCTGGTTGGCGTTGGGGCATGTTCGTGAACGGCGTGGGCACCGTGGCCACGGCGATCGTGCTCCTTGTCGTGATCATCTCCAAGTTCACCATCGGCGCATGGGTACCGATCGTGGTCATCCCGATCGTCATGATGCTGTTGTGGACGACGCACAAGCACTACGTGCGCGTTGCGAACCTGTTGCGTGTGCAGCCCGATTGGAAGCCCGAGACACGTGGCAACACCACTGTCGTTCTCGTGTCGGGTGTGCATCGGTCAAGCCTCGAAGCCATCGCGTTCGCGAAGCGTCTGCGACCCGACAACCTGGTGTGCGCGACCGTTGCCGATGAAGAACAGGCCGAGCACATTCGCGCCGACTGGGCGAAGTTCGGCATCGATGCCGACCTCGAGGTAGTCGACTCGCCCTATCGCGAATTGACGCGTCCGTTGCTGCGCTTCCTCGACGAGGTCAGTGCCCGCCATCCCAACGACGACATGACGGTCATCCTCCCTGAGCTCGTGGTCGAGCGATGGTGGGAGCAGTTGCTGCACAATCAGTCGGCGTTGGCTCTCAAAGCCCGGCTGCTCTTCCGGCCGCGCACCATCTTGATCTCGGTCCCGCTGCATCTGAACCCCCGCTATCACGAGGTCTCACCCGAGCCGGGTACGCCAGGTGCACCGCCTGCGTTGAGCGATGAAGAAGCTCTGCGTGGTTGATTCGTCATCTATCGCCGGATAGCCTCCGCGGTTTACGAGGAGACGCTCATGGGTGAGATGGACGAGTTCAATCGCAAGGTCGTGGAGGAGTTCCGAGCCAACGCCGGCAACGTCGGAGGCGGCTTCGCCGGTCTACCGATGATCCTCATCGAGACCAAGGGCCCCAAGTCGGGTCGGACGTACACGACCCCACTCGTGTATCTGGCCGAGGGCGACAGTTGGTACATCTTCGCGTCGAAGGGCGGCGCTCCGACCAACCCCGTGTGGTTCGACCACCTGAAGGCCGACCCTGCCATCACGATTGAAGTCGGAGCGGAACGTTTCGCGGCGACCGCAACCGAGCTCACCGGCACCGAACGCGACACGATCTACGACAAGCAGGCGTCGATCATGACCAACTTCGCCGACTACGCGGCGGCAACGACTCGCGTCATCCCGGTCTTTCGGCTCTCGAGGGCCTGAGCTATTTCAGGATGTTGACCGCGCGTGCAACGACGAGCACAACAGTGGCCACAGACACCGCTGATTGCAGCAGCATCAGCATCTTGGCCCAGCGCGTCATCGGCAAAACGTCGGTCGGGCTGAAGGCCGTCGCGTTCGTAAACGCCAAGTAGAAGTAGTCGAGAAACTGCGGCTCCCAATCGGGGGGCGCGATCGCGGGCGTGGCCATCTGGGTGAAGAGCAGATCGGGGTACTGACGGTCCGCGTGCGCACGGGCCACGGGACCGCCGCGATCGAGCTCCCAATACCAGAGCGCGAAAACCAAGACGTTCGTCAACCAAATCGCGCCGCCCCACTGCAGCAACAACGTGGCGTCTTGTGTCGCGCGACCGCGCATCAACGCGTTGATGAGTCGTCCGGCGGAAACGGCGTTCGCCAGACTCAGCACTCCGATCAACAGCACGCTGGTCGCGCGCAGCGAACGTGAGCGACGATCGACGCGGCGCGGGTTCGCGATGAGGATGCCGCACAGCAGCGCGGCGCCGAGGGTGGGCAACAGCCAACGGGGTGGCATCTCGAGCGAGCGGGGCAAGGTCAGCTGCAACGCGATAGCCGTTCCGATTGCGCAACTCACGGCCCACCGTGGCTCTCCGGTGGTGCGTCGCCGCCACGCGGGCACGAGCCGGTCCTCCAACTCGTTCAAGGCGCGGCCCGGCAAGCGCAACAGGCGTTCCACGTTGCCGAGTTGGTCACGCAACGCGCTCACGGTGGCATCGATACCCGGCACCGGGATGTGCAACCCACCAGCGCGGGGCGTAGTCGACGACGCCTCATCGCTCAAATGCTCGTTCGATGGATCGCTGGGCTCGGCCACGACTGCATCATCGCAGCCACGGTCGGAGCAGGCGTGTCATCAGGCCGAACACCTTTGATCGAGGTGGATTATCATGCGCGCGATGGAACGCTTTGAGACTCTTGAGATGGCTGCCGGTGAGTTCGCCAAGCGCCTGCGCGTGATCACTGTCGAGCAATGGTCGTTGCCCACGCCGTGCAGCGAATTCACGGTCCGCCAGTTGACCGAGCACGTTGTCGGCGGCAATCGGATGGCCGCGATCCTCGTCAAGGGCGGTTCGCGCGACGAGTCGCTCGCGCCGTTCAAGACCGACGTGCTCGGCGCCAAACCGACGGAGGCGTTCAACGGCTCGTTCCGCACGATGTTCGACGCAATGAAGCGACCCGGCGCACTCGACCAAATCGTGCATCACCCGATGGGCGACATTCCCGCAACCCGGTTGTTCGGTTTCCGCATGGGCGACCTCGCGCTGCACGCATGGGACCTCGCTCGCGCCATCGGTGTCGACGAATCGCTCAATGCCGAACTCGTCGAGACGCTCTGGACGCAACTCTCGCCGATGAAACCCATGATCGCGCAGACCGGCGTGTTCGGTGAGGGGCCAAGCGGCAACGTGGGCGACGACGCGCCGTTGCAGACGCAACTCCTCGACCTCACCGGGCGCCGTCCGTAACGGTCACCGTAACGAATTGGTTTGTGCCGCGACGACAGAGTCGCAACGATGCGGCCATGATCGACTCCATTGACTCGACGCGGCACGGCGACCTGATCCGCGAAGCCGCGCTTCGGGCTGCGGCCTACATCGAGAGTCGATCGGCGCGTGCCGTGTTTCCGACCGACGAGGCGATTGCGGCGCTCGACGGTTTCGCCGCGGACCTCGCAGATGACCCGGTGGATCCGCTCACGATTCTCGACCAGCTCGACCGGCTCGGGTCGCCGGCAACCGTCGTCAATACCGCGGGCCGATACTTCGGCTTCGTCACCGGTGGCACCGAGCCTGCGGCAGCCGCAGCTTCCGTGCTGACCGGCACATGGGATCAGAACATCGCGCTGCCCGTGATGTCTCCGGTAGCCGCGCATCTCGACGCGCTCGCGGCGCGCTGGGTCGTCGACCTGCTCGGCTTGCCGGCAACGTCGTTGGTGTCGTTCTGCGGCGGTGCATCGATCGCCAACCTCAGCGGTCTGCTTGCGGGTCGCGACGCGTTACTGCATCGCATGCATTGGAACGTCGACGAGCTCGGGCTGACCGGCGCGCCGACATTGCGCGTGGTCGCCTCGGCCGAGGCACACGTGTCGGTGTTCAAAGCGCTCCGCGCGATCGGCATCGGGAAAGTCAACATCGAGCTCGCGCCGACCGATCACGCCGGCCGAATCGACGTTGCGCAGCTCCCTCGCCTCGATGAGCGAACGCTGGTTGTCCTGCAAGCGGGAAACGTGAACACGGGCCATTCCGACCCGTTCGACGACATCATCCCACTCGCACACGACACGGGTGCGTGGGTCCACATCGACGGAGCATTCGGACTGTGGGCCGCAGCGTCGCCGCGGCGACGCTCGCAGGTGTTCGGCGTGGCCGGTGCCGACTCGTGGGCGACCGACGCGCACAAATGGCTCAACGCTCCCTACGATTCGGGCCTCGTGATCTTCGCTCGCGCCGACGACGCACGGCGAGCGTTCGCAGTCGATGCCACGTACCTTGCGACGGACTCCGACCGTGCACTCATGCACCTGGGACTGCAGATGTCGCAACGCGCTCGTGGCATCGAGGCGTGGGCGGCGATCGCGGCGCGCGGCCGATCCGGAATGGCCGACCTCGTCGACGCGTCGTGCGATCACGCGGCCCGACTCGCCGATCTGTTGACAGCGGGCGGCGTCGAGATCCTTGCACCGGTCGTGCTCAACCAGGTTCTCGTCTCATTCGGTGACGACGCGACCACCGATGCCATCATTGACGCCGTGCAGCGCGATGGCACCTGTTGGGCGGGCGGCACCACGTGGCACGGCCGACGCGCGATGCGCCTGAGCGTTTCCGACCGCGCGACCACCACAAGCGACATCGCGGCGTCTGCCGCGGCGATCCTGCGCTGCCGAGACACGATCCGCGAATACCGATACTCGGCGGCGCGAAATTCCGCGGGCCTCGCTGTGCCGCTCCCGTAGCATCCGGCCATGGCACGCAACGAAGTGGGCCTTGGCGAGGTCCGCAAGGTACTTCGCGGCGCGGCGACCGTGATTGGCGCGACGTGGCGCCTGAGCCGCGCGCGCACGGCCCTCATGTTGAGCACCGCGGTGCTGCTCGGTGTACTGCCCGTGGTGGTCGTTATCACCAACTCGTACGTGATTCGCAACATTGGGACCGTCGCACGAGAGGGCATGGACTCATCCGCCGGAGACACCGTGATCGCCGCCATGGTGCTGCTCGTGGTCTTGTTCGCCGCTCGCACCGTCGTCACCTATGTAGGCGGATATCTGGCCTCCGCGATGGCTCGTCATCTCGACGCCGATCTGCGGGCGCGAACGATGCGTGCCGCGATGACTCCCGCCGGCGTGTTGCATCTCGAAGACCCGCAGATGTTGCGAGCGTTCGAGGCTGCTCGCAACTTGTCACCGATGGGCATGACTCCTGGGTTGGCGGTGCAGTCGCTCGGCATCGTGATGGCTGCGCGCATCGAGCCGATGGGCTATGTGATTGTGCTGGCGTGGCTCGCCTGGCCCTTCGCGTTGGCGATGGCCGTGATCACCGTGCTGGGCCACATGGAGATGCATCGGCTGATGATGACGCAGGTACGGCAGGCCTTCATCGTCGACTCGCCGACCGACGCGTTCTACTTCCGTGATCTCGCGCTCACACCCGATGCCGCCAAGGAGGTGCGGGTGTTCGGTCTCGGCGACTGGATCGGCATGCGCTATCGCACGTCCATGCTCGCGTTTCTCGAACAGTCATGGCGCCGCCGAGGGCTGTTCAGCACCACGTTCTTCGCCATCTTTGCGGCCACTGCGGTCGCCATCGGCGCCGGGATTGTCTGGTTCGCGCTCGCCGCCGCTCGCGGCGACGTCGGGCTGGGCACGGCGATTCTTGGCTTGTCCTTGTTGTTGCTACTCGCGCCACGCGTCGTACCTGAGGACATTCAGGTGGCGTACGGCGCGACAGCAGTCCCGGCCATCCTCGAAGCAGAGCGCGTCGCATCGTCGCTCGACGACGAGCTACCCGGCAGCGCCTCCGCCGACCAGTTGCCGCAACGCACCATCACCTTCGACAATGTGTGCTTCGCCTATCCCGGCTCGACGCACGACGTGTTGAACAACCTGTGCGTCGAGCTGCGCGCCGGCGAACGGACCGCGCTCGTCGGCGTGAACGGTGCGGGCAAGACCACGATCGTCAAGCTGTTGTGCCGCCTTTATCAGCCTACGTCTGGCGTCATCCTGGTCGATGGTGTGCCGCTCGACGAGTTCGACGCCGCGTCGTGGCAACGCCAGCTGGCGGTGCTGTTCCAAGACTTCGTTCGCTACGAGCTCACCGCTCTCGACAACGTACGACTTGCTGATCCCTCAAGCTTTGGCGGTGCGCAAGCGGAACCCCCGGTGCTCGCACACCAATTCCAACGATTGGTCGCACGCGTCGGCGCCGAGCGCATCGTCGAGGACCTACCAAGCGGGTGGGACACCACGCTGTCGAGTCGCTACACAGGTGGTGTCGATCTCTCCGGTGGTCAGTGGCAACGCATAGCGCTTGCGCGTGCTTTGTATGCAGTCGAGCAGGGGGCATGCGTGCTCGTGCTCGACGAACCGACCGCCAACCTTGACGTGCGCGCTGAAGCCGAGCTGTACGAGCAATTCATCGACCTGGCGGCAAGCGGGCGCGACGATCAGCCGCTTATCACGGTGCTGGTTTCGCATCGGCTCTCCACCGTGCGCCGCGCCGATCGCATCGTGGTGCTCGATGGAGGTGTCGTTGTCGAGGATGGCACGCATGACGAACTCGTGGAACACGATGGCCTCTACGCGCGCATGTTCCAGGCGCAAGCAACACGGTTCACAAAGGCCGCACCCACAACCGTCATCGAGGACGCGTCATGAAGCGACGCTTGCCGCGCCTCGGTGGCCTCCGACTCCTGTTCTCGCTGGCGTTCCGGTCTGATCCGTTCCGCGCCGCTGTTGTCCTGGTACCGATCTTGGCGATCGCCTTTGCGGCGATGCCGATGTCGTTGCGCATGGTGATCGACGCGATCCCGCATCACGACCGCACACGCATTTACCTCGGCGCGATCATCATCGCGGTGAGCCTCGTGGGCGCTGTGTCGCTGGGGTTCTTCCAGTTCAAGCAGAAGGTTCACCTGGGCGACTCGATCGGCTTCGAACTCGACCGTCGGCTCATCGAGATGACGACGCGTCTGGCGGATATCACGCACTTCGAACGAGCCGAGCACCTCGATCGACTCGAGGTGCTGCGCACACAACGCTTCGCGCTCCGCGATGCCATGAGCAACGTCGGCTGGGCCATCGAGGGTGTCGCGGGCGCGCTCGTGTCCGTCGGCCTGCTGGCGTCAGTACATCCGCTGCTCGGGCTTTTACCGCTCGCCTCCGTGCCGAGTTTGGTGGTCGGTGGCCCGGCACAACGGATGATCGACGACGCAATGCAAGCGACTGCCGAGCGCAGCCGCCGCTCGTTGCACCTGTTCGACGTGGGCACGCTGCCCGGGCCGGCCAAGGAGATTCGCGTCTTCGGTCAACGCGACGAGATCACCCGGCGCTACCGCGACGAGTTCACCGCCATCGAACGCGTGATTGACCGCGCGCAGCAACGTGCCGCGCTCTTGCGCGTCGGTGGCACGATGATCGCGGCGGCTGGTTACGCGCTGGCCTTGTGGTTCCTGGTTCACGAGATCCGCCTTGGCGCCGTGTCCGCCGGCGACACGTTCGTCGCGCTGTCTGTCTCGGCGAGGCTCACCGATCAGCTCGGCCGAAGCGCCGGCACATTCGGCGCCCTGCGCCACGCCCGTAACGTCGCCGAACGCTTCGAATGGCTCGACGACTACGCGCAGTCCGCGCAGCCTCGCGCGGCACATGCACTGCATCGTCCATCCGATCGACTGTCCACGGGTATCAGGCTCGATCACGTCAGCTTCACCTACGACGGTGCGCTACGCCCGTCGCTCGACGACATCACCTTGCACATAGCTCCCGGCACCGTCGTCGCGATCGTCGGCGAGAACGGCGCTGGCAAGTCGACGTTCGTGAAGCTGCTCTTCGCTATGTACAGGCCGACGAGCGGGACCATATCGATCGACGATGTGGACTTGTACGACGTCGACCTCGACGCCTGGCGACGTTCGACGGCCGCCTGCTACCAGGACTTCGCTCGCTTCGAGCTGCTCGCGCGTGAGGTCGTTGGGATCGGCGACCTGCCTCATCTCGACAACATCGGGGCCGTGGCGCGCGCCGTAGAGCGCGCGGGTGCGGCCGAACTCATCGATGGCCTCGCGGGCGGGCCGGAGACACAGCTGGGACCCACCTTTGCCGGAACGGATCTGTCGGGCGGGCAGTGGCAAAAGCTCGCTCTTGCGCGGGCCATGATGCGCACCGCTCCCTTGTTGGTTGCGCTGGACGAGCCCACGTCAGCGCTCGACCCGTTGGCCGAATTCGATATGTTCCAGCGCTACGCCCGCGGCGCGGCAGATGCAGCCCGGACGTCGGGCGCCATCACCGTCATCGTCTCGCACCGCTTTTCGACGGTTCGCTTCGCCGACCTCATTGTGGTGCTCGACAACGGCCGTCTCATCGAGGTCGGCGCCCACGACGAGCTCGTCGCAGCCGATGGCCTCTACGCCGAGCTCTACGAGTTGCAGGCGAGTCAATATCGGTAGCCACCGCGTGCTCAGTCGCGGAAGCTCTGAATGCGGGCATGGTGGGTCATCGCCGAACCGGCGGGTCCAAGCATCATGTGCGCACGTAGGTTGCGCTTGTGGAACAGCGTGAGCAGCGACTCGTCGTAGCGCGCGCTGTCGGCGTTCGCGAGCACGAACGTCTCGAGTTCGGCCTCACCGGCGAGCCACGACTCCGGGCGGTGACCGAGAAACTCGTACAAGTCGTCGAGGTCGTCCTCGGATGACGCGTCGGCGATCTCGTCGAGGCGAGCCGCGTGGCGCGCCATGCGGAACATGGTGCGCAGTTGGTAGCGCAGATACTCGTCGTCGGTTTCGACGCTGCGTAGGTTGCGCACCAGATGCTCCAATGCCACTGTCGCCCGCGACTCGCGTGGCGTTGGCGTGTCGACAGTTGGCAGCTCGACATCGAGGATCTCGGCCAACGCCTCGGACGCAAAGAGGTTCGTCTCACCGCACCACTGCAAGTTGGTCATGAGATCGGACGCGGGCGGCGGCGTTCGGGTGGCCGGACCGGTCGACAACTGATTCGACAAGCAAAACGCGAAGTGGTGGCGTTGCATCGCGTCAAGATCGATCGGGTCGCCAGTGAGCTCGCTGTAGCGGTCATACAACGCCGCCATGTTGCCGTAGCCGATGACCGTGTCACGTTGCCGCCAGGCCGCGAGATCCATCATCGGATCGCCGATATGACCGATCTCGACATCGAGCACCGCGACGATCTTGCCGTCGGCTTGATGAAACTGACCCGAGTCCCACACGATGGCCGCCTCGCGCCCGTGCGAGATCGGCGGGTTGCGGCGAAGCCAGCCGAGCGAGAACTCCATGAACGGATCGGGAACCCGCTTCATCGATCGCCAGATGCGTTCGTATCGGCTCATGCCGTAGGTGCCTGACTCCTCGGGACGCGCGGCACGAAGAATGCCACCTTCGACGAACGGGCCGATGGGTAGCTTGTGTAGCTGCGCCAAGATCTGGAGATAGTCGTCAACCGCCGATACGCGTTCGGCCTCGGTGGACTTCTCGAAATCGTTGCGACCCGGCACGCGATCCATCACGTACGCCATGGGTTGATCGATCCAGCCGTACACCTTGGGTGTGCGGATGCCGTGGTCGTACATCAAGGCCTGGAGGCGCATCTCGTGATCAAGCGGAAAGGTCAACTGCATGTCGGTGCGATCGCCGCGCACACACAACTCGAGCGTCTCGCCATCGCGTTCGAGATCCACGAACCACACCGGTCGCCAACGTGCCTGACGACTGATGCGCACCACCTGGCCACCGAGGTTGGTCTGAAGCCACGCACGCACCTGCTCGGTGCCGTCGTCAATGACAGGTTGCTCCACGGTTGACCCTCCCCCACCTGCAGTGCTCCGACAGCGCCGCGGGTGGCGAATCTACTTCGTGGCAATCGTTGCACGTTGGGCGAGTCGCCTACGCTCATCGGAGCCGTCGCGGCGCAGGTGAGGAGTGTGCATGGAAGCCGGTCGACTGCTCTCGATCGCGGAGCGACTTGTCATTGCGAACGCCACCGGCAAATCCGACTGCGGTACGTCGTCGCGAGTCGTCGACACCGAGCGTTACACGTCGCTCGACCGACATCGCGCCGAGGTCGAGCGCATCTTTCATCGCGAGGCGCAACTCGTCGGGCTCAGCGGGGACATCGCCGCGCTCGGCGCGTACATCACGGTCGATCTCGGCGACCTGCCGGTGATCGTTGCGCGCGGAGACGATGGTGTCGCACGCGCCTTCCTCAACTCGTGTCGCCACCGCGGCACCGAGTTGGTGTGCGATCGCGGCGTCACCACCCGTTTCGTTTGCCCGTACCACCATTGGACATACGCGCAGGACGGGCGCCTCGTCGCGGTGCCGTCACGCGAATCGTTCGCCGACGCCTCACTCGCCGAGCGCAACCTGATCGAGTTGCCGCTCGCCGAGAAGTACGGGTTGTTGGTGGTGAGCCCTGACCCGACGCGCATGGTCGATGTCGATGCGTTCCTCGGCCATCCCGCTCCGGAGATCGCCAGCCTCAGCCTGGCCACTGCGCAACCGTTGATGCAGCGCAACGCGACCGTGGCTTGCAATTGGAAGATGACGAATGAGATGGGTCTCGACGGATACCACGTCCGCTATCTCCACAGCGAGTCGCTACACGGGCAGGCGTTATGGGAATGCGTTTACGACCAGTTCGGCCGCCACCACCGGCTGGGCTTCGCCAACGTTTCGTTGCTCGATGCTGCGCCGCTGCCCACGGCCGACACCGATCTGCTCGGGCTCATCAGCCTGACGACATACTTGTATCCGAGCACGTTCGTCGTCGTCGGCACCCACGCGGTGGTGTATCAGCGCTCCGTTCCCGGCAAGGTGCCCGGCGAGTGCAGTTTTCACCTCGCGACCTACAGCTGGCAGCCACTCGACGATGAGGCGCTGGTCGGTGCGCACGAGTTCTTCGAGTTTTTGTGGAAGCTCTCGATCAACGAGGACATCCGCGCCCAGGAAGGCAGTCAGCGGGCGTTCGCGTCAGGACTCGTCGACCACACAGTGTTCGGTGCGAACGAGCCCGCGCTGGCTCGGCTGCACGAGTCGTGGGACGCCGCGCTCGCCGACTGAGCGCTCGGTATTGGTTCTCGCTCACGGCTTCGCCATAGTCCTGTCCGCGCACGCGAATCGGCCGCCGCCCGAAAGGGGCGACGGCCGTTCGCGGAAGGGTCGGGATCAGGCTTTGAGATCAGCCTCGATGGTCTTCACGTCAACGCGGGCAGCCTTGAGATCGGTGGCCGCGGCACGTGCCTTGCCGCGTGCGCCCGACAGAAGCGCATGGTTCGCGTTGTAGTCGGCGGGCACGTAGCCAATCACTGAGTCGGCGAGGCCGTTCGCCTGGCTCGCGGCGTCGGCCAGCTTGGCCTGCATGTCGGCCAGAGCCGCGTTCGCGCCCGAGACGTCCTTGCCCGCGGCTTGCGCCTTCGCGATCGCGTCGGTGAGTTTGGGGACCACACCGTCGAGCTTCGTCACCGCATACGACTCGACGTCACCGGCGATCACAAGATGCGTCTGGGGGGCTCGTAGCGCGAACACTCGGTAGGTCTCGAAGATGGACTTGCAGTCGGCGGCCAGGGTTGCCTGGTCGGTATCGGCGGCGATCTTGGTCCTCAGCGTTGACAACCCTGACGCGGCGGCGGTGTTGTTCGTCGTCTGCGTCGCCTTGTGGGCGTCGCTGACATGGGTGGCGGCGCCCAAGGTCGTGTCGATCTTGGTCAACTCGGCCAATCGCGCGTCGATCGCCGCCTCGCAGCGTGTCCTCTCGGCGGAAAGGTCACGTACCCGCAGCGTGGTCGACGGCGACGCAATCGTAGTGGTGTCGGTCGCCGATGCCGCCGATGCGGTTGCGACGGTCAAGCCGAGCGCCACTGCACCGGCGGCAATCAGCATGTTGGTTCGTTGGATGGTCTTCATGGGGGCCTCACTTCGTTGGGGGATGCACATCAAGGTGCGCCCTGTGTGTGAGCCGCCGACGCTGAACCTGTGAGCAACGCGTGAAGGGTCGCGTTCCGTCCGCAACGACGCGGCGCGCTCCAATGTCCATCGACCCGTGTACCGTTACCGCCGACCTCGGGATGTAGCGCAGCTTGGTTAGCGCACCTGCTTTGGGAGCAGGGGGTCGGGAGTTCGAATCTCCCCATCCCGACCAACCGATTGACACTCTGACCTGCGGAAACGTATTCTCTGCCTCGACCTGAA
>JAYUFA010000283.1:0-5104 GCA_043738925.1 Actinomycetota bacterium | reverse complement strand
TCACCTGTACGCCGTTCGCTCACCGCGCCGACCAGGCCGTAGTACTCGTCGCGAAAGCCGGCCGTGGCCGTAGCGACATCGCCGACGCGACGCGTGGTCTGCAGTCGTACTCGCGGCCCGCCGAGCAGATCGCTCGCGAGCCCCGCCCACGTGTCGGCCGAACCCGGCGGTGTGACCGGCGGGGCCGACGCGAACTCGCGATCGACTGCACGGGTGACCAGGGGCGGTGTGGTTTCTCGGGTGTCCCGGCGCACGAGCACCGGCGCGCACACCCGCACGTTGGCGGCAAAGATCGCGTCGCGCGCGAACCACAGCCCCGTGAGGTCTGCGCGCGCATGGACCGCCTCGCGCACCGCTCGGGCGTCGCGCGCGACAAGTGTGGTGTGCGGTTGGATCAGCGCTACGCGTCCACCGTCGCGCACCAGGTCGAGCGCACGTACGAGGAACAGCGCGGCGGTGTCGACGTACGGCGCGAGTGCGCCGCCCAGCGTGTCGGCGACCCGACGTGCCTCGCCCACGCGCGTCGTCGCACGGGCCAACTGACTCTGAAACGGCGGGTTGCCGATCACGGCATCGAAGCCCGCGACGCGCCAGACGTCGACACGGGGCAACACGTCGGCGCACAGAATGCGTTCGTCCGCGTGATCGTCGGTCGCGCCGGCCCACAACGCGAGCGCCTGCGCGCTCACCCATGTCGCGAGCGGATCGATGTCGGCGCCGTACAGCGCGCGCGCGGCCGCGGCGCGCGACCAGCCGCGCGTCACGAGGAACGACGCAACGGCGAGCAGGAACACACCACCGCCACATGTCGGATCACACGCGCGGAACGACGCGTCGACTTCGCCGTCCCCGAGCGCGAACGTCACCAGCCGCGACGCGACATCGACCGGGGTGAAGTGTGCGCCACGAACGTGCCGCGCCCGCGGGTGCAGCAACCGCTCGTAGACCTCGCCGAGCAGCAACGCGGCGCGCAACCCTGGGTCACCGTCGCCCGACCCGTCAACCAGGGCGAGCCACGTCGGGTCGACATCGACGCCGCGTTCGCACCCGAACGGCACGCGTGGCGCAGCCATGCCCGACGGCACGGATGGCGCAGCCATGCCCGCTCGCGCGAACAATGTCGCAGCGAGCGTGAACACGGCACGGGCGGGGTCGCCCGAAGCGAGGGCTACCGCGTGTGCGACCACCTCGTCGGCGGATCGCCGCGCGGCAGTGGCCGCACCGATCAGATGGTCGGGTCCCACGCGGCGAGATCGGTGAGCCGCAGGTCGTTCGAGAACAACTCGACGAGTGGCTGGTCGATGCCCACCCGCTTCAGGAGTCGCTTGATCTCGAGCTCCTGGTCCCACAGCACGAGCGTGACCACGATGCCGCTCTCACCGGCGCGCGCGGTGCGACCCGAGCGGTGCAGGTAGTTCTTGTGATCCTCGGGCGGATCGAAGTGGATCACCACATCGACCTCGTCGATGTGCAGGCCCCGCGCCGCGACATCGGTCGCGACCAGAACCGGCAGCTTGCCCTGGCTGAAATCGGCGAGCGCTGCTTCGCGGTGGTTCTGGCGCAGGTCGCCGTGGATCGCGGCGGCGTGAATGCCTTCGGCCTTGAGATCGCGCGCCAGGCGATCGGCGCCGAACTTCGTGCGGGTGAACATCATGGTGCGACCGACGTTGCGGGCGATTGCGGCGGCCACCTTGGTCTTGTCCATCTGGTGCACTTTGAAGAAATGGTGGACCATTTCCTCGACCGTGACCGACTCGGACTGCACTTCGTGCATCACCGGATCGCGTTGGTAGCGCTTGATCAGCGAGTCGACGACACCGTCGAGCGTGGCCGAGAACAGCAGTGTCTGGTGCCCGCCGCTGATGTGGCGCAGGATCCATTCGACCTGCGGCAAGAAGCCCATGTCGGCCATGCGGTCGGCTTCGTCGACGATGACCACGTTGACAGCGTCGATCTTCAGATCGCCTTGCTGCAACAGATCGATCAGGCGCCCGGGTGTGGCCACCACGAAGTCGACACCGTCTTGGAGTTCCTTGCGCTGGTTCTCGATCTTCGCGCCGCCATAAATGGCAGTGACGCGGCGCCCGACCGCGCGGGCAAGTGGATCAAGCTCTTCGCACACCTGCATGGCCAACTCGCGTGTGGGCACCAGTGCCAACGCCGTGGGCCGACACGGTTGCGCCTTCACGAGGTTCGTGAGCACGGGCAGCCCGAACGCGAGCGTTTTGCCCGAGCCCGTCTTGGCTTTGCCGCACACATCGCGCCCCGCAAGCGCATCGCGAATGGTCAGTGTTTGGATAGGAAATGGTTGTTCGATGCCGCGCTTACGCAGCACCTCGACCAGGTCGGAGGGCACGCCGAGTGCGGCGAAGCCAGATGCAAGTTGGGTTTCCACGTCGTTCGATTCGTCGAAGCGGCGCCACCCCATGATCCGCAGGAACCGGACCGAGCCCACGCCGCAGGCCTCTGGAGCCGCTCGCCAGCGGGGAAGAAGTAGGTCCAAAGGGCCTGTTGCTCGCCGTCGTGTGCTCCATAGGCCACGATAGCGGTCAATGGACACGTCGCCGCGTTCTCTGCGCAAACCTGACGTCGAAGCACTCCTGGCCTCCGTTGCCGGCCCCAGCGAGTCGGTGTTCGAAGAGATCACGGTCGTGCGCCGTGCGTTGACGCACGCGTTGCGGCGACTGTTGCGATCCGAAGACGACGCACCGTGGTCTGCGCTGATCGCGTCGGCGGCCCAAGTCGGCCAATGGCCACCAGCGCGGGCTGCTCTGCTCGCCGCCGCGGATACTCCGGTTGCCGCGATCGATGCGGAAGCGGTGCTCGATGCGCTGTGGGCCCTCGTGACCGAACTGAATGAGGTCCGCACGATCAAACCGTGATCGATACGCGCGAGCAGGCTCAGGCGTGACGACCTTCGGCCGCGACAAGACGGACAAGCTCGATCGGTTGCGCGAAGCCGCTGATGTGCCGTGAGCCGATCGGCACCGCCATCGTGTTCACCAGCAACGACGACACCATCGACGCGGGGGCCAACACCTCGTGCGGGTGCGCAAGATCGCACAACCGCGACGCGAGGTTCACCGACTGACCGATGTAGTCGTCACCTTCGAACAAGATGACCGGCCCGGTGGCGATGCCACCTCGCAACGGAAGCGGCGAGCCACTTTGGTCGATGCGGCGCTCGATGTCGACGGTGGCCTCGACCGCGGGTTCCATCTCGACCGAGACCAGCATCGCGCCGTCGCCCAGCCACTTCGCTATACGAACCGCGCGCGACGACGCGACCTCGCGCACCGCGGCGCGAAATCCGCTGAGCACCTTGACCGCTTCGGCATCGCCTTCGGTGTCGGTGTACGCCGTGAACCCCGACAGATCGAGGAACGCGAAGGTCCGCTCGATGCGAGTGCCACCTGGGGCGGCGAAAAGGCTGGCGTCAGACACGAATGATGAGGTTAGAGCATGAGGCGCCGTCATCACGCGACCGATTCGCTCGAAAATCTGACAGCGAACAGCCGAACTCCCTATCGTGCGCGCGTGCTTCGCGGGCTCCCCGATCTCGACGCGGTCCTCCGCGCAGGCCTTGCATGGCCCGTTGCCAACGTCGCGTTCGCGGTCATCGATCGTCAGGGCAACGAACACCTCGGCGGATCCTTCGACCAGCCGTTCGCGTTGGCCTCGATCACCAAGCTGTTCAGCGCGCTTGCGGTGATGATCGCGTGCGAGGAAGGCATCTGTTCGCTCGACGAAACCATTCTCGGCCTCGAAGGTGCCACGGTGCGCGACCTGTTGTGTCACGCGAGCGGCGTCTCGCTCGAGGCCGATGGACCGCGCTCACGGCCGCGCACACGCCGCATCTACTCGAACTACGGCTATCAGGTGCTCGGTGACCTCGTCGCAACACGCGCCGGATTCGCGTTCGCGGACTACCTCCACGAAGCAGTATGCGAACCGCTTGGCATGAGTGGCGCGCGACTGCACGGCGCGCCGGGTTCAGCGATGGTGGCGAACATCCGGGATGTGACCCTGCTGACCCGCGAATTGCAGTGCCCCACCCTGGTCGCGGTCGAGTCGTGGCAGGCGATGCACATGCCGCAGTATCCGAAACTCGACGGCGTGCTCCCCGGGTACGGTCGCCAGAGCCCAAATACGTGGGGATTGGGGCCGGAGATCCGCGATCACAAAGACCCTCACTGGACGAGCCCCGCGAACTCGGTTGCCACCTACGGCCATTTTGGTCGCAGCGGCACGATGTTGTGGGTCGACCCGGTGGCCGACGTTGCCGTCGTCGCGCTGACCGATCGCGAGTTCGGCGCGTGGGCTGTACGGGAATGGCCCCAGTTCTCCAGCGACGTCCTCGACCATGCGTAGGTTTCCGCTCCCCGCGTAGGTGACTCCGTGGCTGAGCAGTAGGTCGCGCGGACTATTTTCGACGCTCCGGTTACGCAAGGACCGCTGAAGTGCCGATTGTTCTCGCATGAACGCGCTCGCCCAGGTCCGCGCGCTCCAGGTGCTGGCCGCTGGGGGCATTGCGTCGCCGACACAACTCGAACCGGCGAGCAGCGTGACGAACGAGGTGTGGCTCACACCGCAACATGTGATCCGTATTAATCGCAAGGCCACTGGACGTCTTCGGCGTGAGGCGATCTTGTCGCAGGCGTTGCCACCTGCCACCGGATACCCCGGCATTGTCTCGTCGGGTGACGGCAGCGGTATCGACTGGCTGATCATGAAGCGGCGGCCTGGTGTGCCGCTCGGCCGTGCGTGGCCGACTATGAGTGAGATCGGTCGGCGTCGCGCGATTCGCCAACTTGCCGCCGGCCTCAAAGCGATTCACGCCACGCCGACACCGCCGGGTTTGGCGGCACTGCCGACGCCACAGCTCATCGACGCGGACGCCCACAACCCGTTCGCACCGGCGCAGTATGCGGTACACCGTGCTCGACAGATCGCAAGTATCCCCAACTCGGTGATCGATGACCTCGCGCTCCGGCTGCAACAGCTGGCGGGGTCGATCGGCACCTTTGGCGGCGAGACGCTCGTCCACGGCGATCTCACGTTCGAGAACATGCTCTGGGATGGTCGTGACCTGACCGCGATCATC
>JAYUFA010000282.1:0-5108 GCA_043738925.1 Actinomycetota bacterium | reverse complement strand
TGGATTGGCCTTGTTCGATGGTGAACGCGACCGCAGTGCCGTGTGGCCCTGCTGGATGTACCTGCGCGTGCACCCAGCGCCCGACCTCGACGCCCGTCACCGTGACCACGAGGCCGAGTACCGCAACCACAATCACCGCACGGCGTAGCAAACCGCCGCGCTGCGGTAAGCGAGCCCATTCGTCGGCCTGATCGAGATCAAAGGGCTCAAGAGGACCGCTCGAGTCGTCGAGCGCGAAGACGGACGATGCTTGCGTCGGCTGAGCCGGACCGCCCACACCGACCAGCACGCGCTCGCCGAGGACAACGCGCACGGCTTCGGTCGGATCGAACTCGTCGTCGGGCCCGGCAGCCACAACGTTGTCGACCCGGGGCTCAGGCCGCGGGGTCGGGCTTGGCCTGCCGATCTGACGACGAGCAGGTTTCGGGCGGGCCGGGTCGTGCTGCGAGTCGTGACCACGCCCTGAGCGGGGCGCGGGACGCGGATTCGGCACGGGTCCGTCGCCGTCATCTGACCAGGTCGAGTCGTCAGTCATCGTTCGCGCGATGCCTCGGCGTCGAGCCAGCCCTGAAGCAACACCGCGGCCGCGACCATGTCGACAACACGACGACGCTGGGGCGCTCGCAGGTTCTGACGCATGAGGCTTCTTTCGGCCGTGACCGTGGACAAGCGCTCATCGTAGGTCTCGACCGGCACCGCGATGGTGGCACGCATGGCATCGATCTCGGCGAGGATCGCGGCCGCCGCGACACCGATCGAGCCATCGAGCGCATAGGGAACACCCACGACGACGCCGGTGGCTTCCCATTCGAGCACCAACGCGTTGAGCGCAACATGGTCACGCGCGACATCGCCGCAGCGTTGAACTACCTCGATAGGCGTAGCCACCCGACGCGCGTCGTCAGACACCGAGACGCCGATCCGCTTACTGCCGAGATCGATGCCGAGCACACGCCCCAAAACCCGCTACCTCGCGCCGATCGCGTCGCGTACGAGGCCGAGCGCTTCGTCAACGCCGCCGCCGTTTTTGCCACCGGCCACAGCAAGCAGAGCGTCCTTGCCTCCGCCGCCTTGAATGGCCTTGGTCACGAGTCCAAGGAGCTCACCCGCATGGAGACCCGAGTCCGCGGTGACTGCGATCACCAGCGCCGCGCCTCCACCGTCGGGTGTGGCGCCGAGCACCACACCGCGCACGCCGGGTTGATCGCGCACAGCCACGGCGAGGTCGCGCAAATCCTCGCGCGCCATGCCATCACAACGCGCGATCACGATGCCGTTGTCGGCTTGCGCGGCGAGTGTGGCCGACGAGGAAACCGCGATCTGACGACGGAGCTGCTTGACCTCACTCTGCAGTTCCTTCAACTCGCCAAGACGCTTTTCGATACCGCTCACCAGTTCGTCGGTGGGGACACCCACAAGCTCGGCGGCACGGCGGATGCGCTGTTCCTCGGCACGCAGCCGATCAATTGGTGCGAAACCCGTGACGGCTTCGATTCGGCGGAGGTTCGCGCCGATCGACCCCTCGCTGATGACCTTGAGCGTGCCGATGTCACCCAACGCGCGCACGTGCGTACCGCCGCACAGCTCGATGCTGTTGCGTCCTGCTTCGAGCACGCGCACGATGTCGCCGTACTTGTCGCCGAAGAAAGCGATCGCACCGAGGTGCTCGGCATTTTCCTTGGTGGTCTCGAAATGACGCACGCGTGCGTTGTCGAGCACTTCCGCGTTGGCGAGATCCTCGATCTCGACGAGCTGCTCAGGGGTGAGCTGCTCGTAGTGCGAGAAGTCGAAGCGCAGGCGCTCTGCGCTGACGTAGCTTCCCTGCTGCTTGACGTGCTCGCCAAGCACGCGGCGCAGCGCCCAGTGCAACAGGTGCGTGGCGGTGTGGTTGCGACGAATAGCGTCACGTCGCGCGATGTCGATGGCCGCCGTGACTTCTTGACCTTGCGAGAACGTACCCTCGACGAGATCAATGCGATGGCGAACGATGCCCGGCAAGGCATAGTTGGTGTCGGTCACCCGCGCACGGACACCGGCGCCCTCAATCGTGCCCGTGTCGCCGACCTGGCCACCGGACTCGGCGTAGAACGGCGTGCGGTCGAGCACCAGCGACGTGTCGGTCGCGTAGAGAACTCGCGCCGGCACCGTGAAGTGCTCGCGTCCGACGAACTCGGTTTCGCCGACCGCGTCGGCGATCGCGATGAAGGGCTCGAGCGGCTCGTCACTGCCCGCTACCTTGCGCGCGTCGCGCGCCATCTGCCGTTGCCGGTTCATCGCTTCGTCGAATCCGCTGCGATCGACAACAAAGCCACGCTCGGCCACGACCTCCTCGGTGACTTCGAGCGGGAAGCCGTAGGTGTCGTGAAGCTGAAATGCGACATCTCCGGCGAGCGACGCTCCGGGCTGGAGGGTTTCCAGTTGCACGTCGAGCATTGCGGAGCCGGTCTTGAGCGTGCGCCGGAAACGTTCCTCCTCGCGCGCCGCGACATCACGGACGAACGAGTGGCTCTTTACAAGCGCTGGGTAGGCGGAGCCCATGATCTCGACCACAGCGTCGACGAGCACGGGTAGCACCAGCTCATCGATGCCGAGGAGGTACGCGTGTCGAATCGCGCGCCTCATGATGCGGCGAAGGACGTACCCGCGGTCCTCGTTCGAAGGGAACACCCCGTCGTTCACGAGGAACGTCGTCGATCGTGCGTGGTCGGCGAGAATCCGCATCGAGATGTCAGCTCGTTCGTCGAGGCCGTACGGCCGCCCGGCAAGTCGTGACGCGACCGCGAGCAGCTTTTGGAACTCGTCGGTGTCCCACACCGATTCGACGTTCTGCATGACAGAGAGGATGCGTTCCAATCCGGCGCCGGTGTCGATCGACGGCTTCGGCAGCGCCACCATGGCACCATCGGCGTGCTGTTCGAACTGCATGAACACGAGGTTCCAGATCTCGATGAAGCGATCGGCGCCACCAAAGGCCGGCCCGCCATCGGCGCCATACGCCGGGCCCTTGTCCCAGAAGATCTCCGAACACGGACCACACGGACCGGTATCGGCCATGCGCCAGTAGTTGTCCTCGTCGAGCCGTTGTATGCGCTCGGGCGGTACACCGACGACGTCACGCCACAGGTCGGCAGCTTCGTCGTCGCTCAAGTGCACGGTGACCCACAACCGCGTTGGGTCGAGCCCCAGGGTTTGGGTGACGAATTCCCAGGCATAGGGAATGGCGAGAGCCTTGAAATAATCGCCAAACGAGAAGTTCCCCATCATCTCGAAGAACGTCAGGTGACGCGACGTGCGCCCGATTTCGTCGAGGTCATTGTGCTTCCCACCGGCGCGCACACATTTCTGCACGGTGACGGCACGCGGATAGGGAGGCACCTGCTCGCCGACAAAGAACGGCTTGAAGGGCACCATGCCCGCGACCGTGAACAACAAGGTGGGGTCGTGCGGAATCAGGCTCGCCGAATCGACGCGTGTGTGGCCACGTTCGGCGAAGAAGTCGGTGAAGGCACGGCGTAGCTCATTGGCGTTCATCGGACCGCCAGCCTACCGGGCACGTTGCGCTGGCTCGTGCTCTGTGCCGCCAGCTCGCACCGCATCGGCGATTCGGCGACTTCAGCGCCAGGCCGATCCCCTGCGATGGTGGCGCGCGCGTCGCGGAGTCGGGTGAACGGCGGCGCCTCGTAACTCTTGCTCGGTCTCGCGCATGGCGGCGCGGCCCTCGCGGACGGCTCCGGCGACCGTGTCGCCGACTCCGCGCACCCGGCCGACGATTGCCTCGCCTCGTGCGCCAACCGAACCGAACACTTCCGGCGGCGCAACGAGGCGCATGACACGGCGGACGCGACGTTGTACGTACAAAGAACTCGCGAGGCCGGCGCCGTAGCCGACCGTGGTCCAGAAGGTGCGCTTGGCCATCAACGCCTCGGATCAGTTGTGGGGGTCGGACGAGCAGCGCGGCTGCGTCGACGCCGACCACGCGCACCATAGGTGCCATGGTCGGCGTCACGCGCGCGCGGCGACGGTACGACGCCATCGTCGCCTGGGGAACCGGGCGCACGGGCGGGTGCGCCACGAAGTCGACGACCGGCGCGACGCACGCCCGCGAAGAATGACACTGTCTTGATCAACGGCGGCGAGAACGCCCGATACGTGAGCTGTGAGGCCGCGTCGACCGTGTGGCTGATGCGCTCGGCCGAGTCGAGAATGCCTTCCACGCGAGCGAGATCGGCCCCCGCTTGATCGATCGTGCCGCGCAGGTCTGCGACGAGTGGAAGCGTGTGCCCACGCAGCGCGTCGAGTACGTCGCGCAACTCGCGCATCGTTCGCAAAAGCGCCAGCACCGTGATCGTGACTACTGCCGTCGCCACGAGACTGACTGCTGCGACCAAAACCGCGGCCAAATCAGCTGCGCTCATCATCCACCTCGTCGGCAAGGGTGTCCGAGGATCGCGCGTTCATGCGGTGCGCGATCTCGAGTTCGTGACCGTGATCCGATGGCTCGTAGTACACGTGGTCGAGCACTTCCGTCGGACGATACTGCTGTGGTACCCATCCTGTCGGATCGTCGTGCGGATAGGAGTACCCGGCACCGTGGCCAAGCGTCTGCGCGCCCTTGTAGTGCGCATCGCGGAGATGCATCGGCACCTCACCGGTGCCGGCAGCACGTGCATCGGCTTGAGCACGACCGAGCGCGACTGTCACGCGATTCGATTTCGGCGCCGTGGCGAGGTGCACCACCGCGTGCGCGAGATTCAACTGCGCTTCGGGCAGCCCGACGAACTCGACTGCGCGTGCAGCGGCGTCAGCCACGATGAGGCCGAGCGGATCGGCCATGCCGATGTCCTCCGACGCGAGGATCACGAGTCGGCGAGCGATGAACCGCGCGTCTTCCCCGGCGTCGAGCATGCGCGCCAACCAATAAAGACCGGCGTCGGCATCGGACCCGCGGATCGATTTGATGAACGCGGACACGACGTCGTAGTGGGCATCGCGACCGTGGCGAAGTGCTTTGGCGTTCGCGGCCTGCTCGACATCATCGAGCGTGACCTTGACGGGTGTACCGCGAGCCGCTGCCAGCACGACCGCGACTTCGAGCAGCGTGAGGGCAT
>JAYUFA010000281.1:0-1927 GCA_043738925.1 Actinomycetota bacterium | reverse complement strand
CATCGTTGGAGACGACGCACGTGTCTCCGTGCATCTGCTGCCCGAGCGCGGCACCGATGATTCGATTGTCGGGAAGCGACGGGTCGAGCCCGTGCTCGATCAACAGGTGTTTTTGCACTCCATTGATCTCGATCTTCACGGTGGTCGTCGAGGAGCCGTCGCCTACGGGCGTGGCATCGGCCAGCGACCCGCCGGCATTCACGCGCAGCTCCTCGAGCGTACGAAGCGCGGTGCGCGCTGCCCGACCGACGTCGTCGACGCGGCTCTTCAGGCCGTCGAGCTCTTCGATGACCGTCAGTGGAATGACCACATCTGCACCGACGAAGCTGGCGATGCAGGTCGGGTCGGCGACCAGCACCGAGGTGTCGAGCACGATTCTCGTCCGCACACCCCCCTCAAAATCGACACGATGTTGATGGGTGGAGACAAGATCGGTCAACGCAACTCCAATCGACTGTTCGGTATGGCAGGCGAACTCCGCAACGCAACAGTTGTAGCCGAGCAGGCGCGGGCGATGGTGGATAGCGGCAGTGCAGGCAGAATGCAATCGTGTCCGAATCTCCGTGCTTGTTCTGCGACGTCGTCAGCGGCGCAATGGCCGTGCGCACCGTGGCGAGCGACGAGATCGCCGTCGCCTTCTTGGACCGTTCGCCGGTGTTCAAGGGACACGTGTTGGTGGTTCCACGGCGGCATGTGGTGACTCTCGCCGACCTCGAGCGGGATCTTGTCGGGCCCTTCTTTACGTGTGTGCAGCGTGTCTCGGCGGCAATGCCGGGGGCACTCGGATGTGACGGGACGTTCGTGGCGATGAACAACGTCGTCAGCCAGAGCGTGCCGCATCTCCATGTCCATGTCGTCCCGCGCACGAAGGGCGACAAGCTCAAGGGATTCTTCTGGCCGCGAACGAAGTACGCGAGCCTCACCGACCAAGCCGAGGTCGGCGAGAAAATCCGCCGCGCGCTGCGATGACTCCGAAAGACCGTCCTTGGTTCGTTTTTCGAAAAACGAACCAAGGACCGTTGGCCGAAAACGAACCAAGGACGGTCTGGGCGGTGGATCCCGGGATGCTCAGGCGAGGTCGAAAGCAAGCCTCGTGGGAGGGGGTTTCCTTCATGATTTCGTGGAGTCATTCCATGTGGGCTGTAGGCACACATCATGCGACCAGGTGGGGACCATGAACGCTTCACGCCTTCTCCGTACCGGTCTCAGCGCTCTCCTTGTCGGGCTCCTCGCCACCACCGCGGCGTGCTCGACCGACGCCGGCGGCGAATCCGCGCAGGGCGAAGAGAACGATCTCACCAGCGTCACCGCGCGCTCGCGGTCGCTCGAGTTCGTCGGCACCATCTATGTAGAGAAGGGCGCCAGCGACGCCACCATCCTCTCCGCCGTTCGCTCGCAGTCGCAGACGGCGTTCGGACCGCTTCGCACTTCGAACATCGCGGTCAACAGCCGCGAGCTGAAGGAAGTCGACAAGGCGACGTTCATCAAGCGAAACGTCAAGGTCATCGACCCCGCAGCTCCCGCCGCCGCGAAGGACATGCTCGAGGTCAAGTACACGTACAAGGACAACGCCGTCGTCGACCTGAAGTACGCGACGCGCTCCTCCGTCCCGCTGGCGATCATGAGCCCGAGCTACACGTCACAGACGCAGCGCATCCTCACCGAGTGCACCGCCAACGACATGGAGGCGCAAGAGTTCCAGTCGAGCATCTGGTACGTGTTCGAGCCGGGCGTCGCGTCGTGCAAGACCGCGATGAAGGCCGAACAGGACAAGGTCAACGCCGAGCGCGCCAAGCTCACCGATCCCGTCCACCAGGTCACGAAGGCCGAGGTCAATCGCCTCTACCTCCCGATCACCGCCAAGCTCGGCGCCGACAAGACCAACAACGGCCTCTCGTACCCCGACTATCACCGCCTCTACAAGGGC
>JAYUFA010000280.1:0-1931 GCA_043738925.1 Actinomycetota bacterium | reverse complement strand
TGAAGTCGTCGATATAGCGAAAACCGGTGCGCAGATTGTGCTCGGGTTTGTCGGAGCCGGTGCGGTGCATGGCGAAGCCGTAGGCCTCGCACTTCGCGGCATCACCCGACTCGGCAATGTCGACCAACACGTTGCCGATGAAGTGCATGGTCATTGCGTAGCGCGGCAACATCCGATCGAAGACCCATGCGACGTACTCGTCGCGGGTGCCCATGAAGCTGCCGTGTTCGTCGGTCGCGTCGGGCCAGTAACAGTCGCGCACCATCTCACGATCGAGCCGATCGATGCCGCGGCAATAGCGCAACACCACCTCGTTGATCGCCTGCTTGTCGAGCAACTCTTGTACCGCAGCGTCACGCATCGTCGTTGCGCCTCACACGATTGGGCGGAAGTACGGCAGCATCACGCCATCGGTGATGGCATGAAACTCGACGCTCACGCGCATGCCGATCGCAACCGCATCATGCTCACAGCCGATGACGTTCGACAAGATCTGCCAACCCTCATCGATATCGACGATGACCGCGACGTATGGCACCGTGAAGTCAGGGGTCTGCGGCCGCCACACGGTGGTCCAGCTGTAAACCGTTCCGGTGCCAGACGAACGTTCCCACGTGAGCGTGCGGCCCGAGCAATGCGCGCACATCACGGCGGGCGTGTGCGTGATGCCATCGCAGCTCGCGCAGCGTTGGAACATGAGCTCGCCACGCGCGCAGGCGTCCCAATAGGGCTGTGAGGCGACACCTGCGAACGGGCGCGGGATGTTGCCGGTTTGGGGCTGAAGCAAGGTCATCGTCGTGCCTCGTGGTGTTCGGCGCGTCGACGCGCGGGTGCACAGATGCTCATGGCTGCGACGCGCCGACGAGCATCACGTCATTGAAGAGCGCGCCGGCGCCACCGCCCGACGCCAGAGCGATGTTCGCGCCCGGCACTTGGCTAGTGGCGCACTCACCGCGCACCTGTTGCACGGCGCGGATCACTCGCTGCAGCAACTGCACAGTGGCCCCACCGTGGCTGAAGGACATCAGACCGCCGTCGGTCGTGATCGGGATGCGGCCACCCACCTCGATGGCACCATCCATCACGAAGTCGCCGCCTTCACCCTCGCCGCAGAAACCGAACGCCTCGAATTGGCGGATGATCTCGAAGCTGAACGGATCGTAGAACTCGCACACGTCGACATCGGCCGGCGTGCACTCGGCCGTGGCGAAGGCCATGCGCGCCGCCCGCCGCCCCGCGTAGCCGTTGATGAGGTCGGGCGCTCGCCGACCGCCGAGCTCGAACGCGGGTGGATGTTGATACGACGGCCCGTAGTGGTCGGTGTTTCCTCCCAGCACGTATACCGGCTTCTTTGCAAGGTCTTTTGCGATGTCGGCACGCGCGAGCACCAACGCGCAACCGCCTTCTGCGGTCATCGAACAATCCAACAGATGAAACGGATCGGCGATCATGCGGCTATCGAGGATGTCCTGCGGCGTGAACGGACCGCGCCCGTAGTACACGGCGTCCGGGTTGACGTGCCCGTTGTTGCGAATCGTGGCCGCGACGGTGGCCAAGGCCTCGGGCTTGGTGCCGTGACGGTGCATGTGGCGTCGCGCGATGAGCGCGAACTCGGCCGCGGTGAACATGCCGTAGCTCACCACGAACTCGTTCGTCGGCCGAGTCCACGGCGCAGTCGACGCGCGCTCGGTGTAGACGCCGGCCGAACCGGCGCTCACCAGCACGACGCTTGCCAACCCCGTGGCGATCGCTCCCGATGCTTCGAGCAATGCCGGGATGCCGAGCTGCGACATCGATCGCCACACCGGGCCGATGCGTGATTGGTAGATGTAGTCGCTGCCGTGCACACCGACGACACCGTCGATCTCGAGCGGGGTGAGACCGGCGTCGGCCACGGCGCCCATGCCCGCTTCCAGGGTGATCGAGCGCGA
>JAYUFA010000279.1:0-13673 GCA_043738925.1 Actinomycetota bacterium | reverse complement strand
CCGCAACGCATCAAGCGTGCTCGCCGCAGCAACGTCGGCCTGACGGGTGGTGAGGCCCGTCTTGGCTGCGGCGATGATCGCGTTGATAGCGGTCGTGTGCGCCGTCGTCAGGACATCGCTGTGTTGCGCCACCTTGGCCGCGAGACGATCGAGGTCAGCCAACCGCCGGGTGATCTCACCGGTGCAACGTGCCTTGACCGTGTCGATGGTGGCGATGGTCGTCGACGGAGCGGTGCCCGTGCGATCAGTGGCGTGAACGCCGGTGACGCCGCCGCGCGGGCCGGAGGAAACGGTGCTGTGGTTTCCGGGGCCGCCGTCAGACGCCGCAGCGACCCCTGCGAGAGGCAGCGTGAGCGCTCCGGCCAGAGTCATGCCGGCCAGCATCTTGCGGATGATGGGTTTGGTGGTGTTGGTCATGATTTGACGCGTCTCCTTGAGGGGATCGGGGTGTGCGGGGATGACGATCAGCCGGCGCTGGCCATGCTCGTGTCGGTGTCGGCCAGCGCCGAGTCGATCTGTTTCAGCGAGTCGTCGATCGTCGCGGCGGTCGCCACCGCAGGCGCGGACCGCAATGGAGTGGTCACGAAAGGCTTTTGCGTCTTGGCTACCGACGTGGTGGCTGCGCCGTCCGCGATATTCGGGTTGGCCATCGCCGTCGTCGATGTCGGGATGGCTGCAAGAGCAATCGACGTAGTGGTATCGACCGACACAGCGGTATCGACGGCCGATGTCGTTGTCGGGCTGGTGACGCCGGACGCCACCGCGGTCAGCGCCGTGTGAGCAGGGTTCGAACCGCCGCAGGCGGTCAGGACGAGCACGAACAGCGCAGCAGCAGGTACACGTCGCGCATAGTTCGTTCGAAGCATGCCGAAGGTATCGGACCGCTCAGCGCCGAGACTGAAGCAAAGAATTGGAAAACCACCGCCGTCGGATCGCCTCGCCCGCGAACTCGGCTCGGCTCCTATGCGAAGGGCGAACGCATGCGGTCAATCAGCTGCGATGTCGAAGCGGATGCCACAAAGCCGTCGCGGTCGTAGATGGACGAGCGCGAGTGCCCGATGCCATTGCCGCCGGCCTCGGTGCGGCCGTCGACGCAGATCCATTCCCCCGTTGGTGGGCGCAGCACTTGCAGCGTCACATCGGGGTTGATCGCCGAATACGTAGCGGCGTCGAGGTACAACGACGCAGCGCTCGTGAAGTCGGCGAACATCGCGAGCCGTTGCAGAGCAGTCATTGGCTGACCCTCGATCAGTGGCACGAGCGCTCGGAACCATGACGTGGCCGGCAGGCCGTCGCCGGGTCTCCCCGCGACACGTTCGATCTCGATCGCCCGCAGAAACCCGATGCGATGGGCCACGCTCGGTCGCGGCCGTACCCCGCGGCCGGAAAACGGCGGCACCTCGGCGCGCGGGCGATGAGGATGATCGAGCACCTCGCCGAGGTCGACTTCGCGCAACCGCATCGCGGCGCCGCGCGCGACCTGCGTGTTGCCGTCGAACAACGCGGCCTCGACGAGTTGGAGACGCTTGCCTTCACGCACGATCCGCGTCTCGGTGCCGAGCCTTGTGAGGGGCACTGGCCGAAAGAGATCGAACGTGAACCGGCTCACCTGCATTGGCACCAACGACGGGATCGTCTCCATCAACGCGGCCAATGCCGCGCACACCGGCCCGCCATGTTGCGCCAGCGGGCTCCACGGGCCTTGCGTGAGCACCGTTGGCAACAAGTTTTGCCCCTCGGCAACAAAGAATGCGGTAGGTTCAGACGACTGCGTTGTTGGTGGCACTGCGGCATCGTCGCACAGCTGACACCGCCACACGGTCTGCCACCGTCAAACGGTCTGCCGTTGAAGGCTCTGCGATTCAAGGAAATGCGTTACTGATGGGTAAGATATTCCGTTCGTTCCACACGGGTCACCGCGTGGGTAGCCCAACGACAATCGGAAGCCCCCGAAATGATCATGCAAACAAGTGAAGATCGAGTTGTCGCTGCCGCGCTTGCGGATACGGTCGAAGGCCTCGTCCAGTGCGTGTCACGCACGGGTGAGCTGCTGTTCGTCAATCGAGCGTGGCGCGACCGCCTCGGATACAGCAACGACGATCTGCGGCTGATCCGCAACGTCGACCTCGTCGCACCTTCACAGCGCGCCCGCTACATCCTGGCGTACGAGAAGTTGTTCGACGGGATCGACATCGGCACGATCTCGACACAGTTCGTCACGCTCCACGGTGCGCTCATCGATATCGACGGTTCGTTGACACGGGTGCTGGTGAGCGGCAACACCGTTGCCGCGCTTGGCATCTTCACACAGCGCAAAGCGGTAGTGAACACGAATGCGCCATACGCGTTGCCGGTCGGTCGTCGTGTGGCACTCACCAATCGCCAGCAAGCAGTGTTGCAACTGTTCGCGACTGGTCACACCACCAAACAGGTTGCGGCTGAACTCAACATCGCGGTGAAGACAGTCCACAACCATCTCACGACGATCTACCGCGTGCTCGACGCCCAGTCGCTCGTGCAAGCCACCATGATCGCGGCGCAACTCGGCATCGTCGAGCTTGCCGCGCCGATGCGCTAGCTCGATTCTCCACACCGTGAAAGCAGCCCTGTGACCTCGTTGTCGGCGGGCCTGGTTCTTCCGGGTGCCAAGGTGCTCGTCACGGGCGCCGGCTCGGGCATCGGTGCCGCGATCGCGCTCCACGCCGCAAGCGCGGGCGCTGCGGTAGCGATCAACGACATCGACGCCGAACGAGCCAGAGGCACGCTCAATGCCGTGCTTGCATTGGGTGGCGTCGCGCATCTTGCGGTTGGCGACGTCAGTGAACCCGAACCGGCAGCAGCGGTCGTTGCCGCCGCGATCGCGGCCCTCGGTGGTCTCACCGGCCTGGCGAACAACGTCGGACTCGTGCAGGGGGGCCCGCTCGAGACGTTGCCAGTCGACTCGTGGCGCCACGTGTTCCGCGTCGATCTCGACTCAGCGTTGTGGTGTAGCCGAAGCGCCATCGGCGCGCTACGCCAAAGTGGGGGTGCGATCGTCAACACCTCATCGCTCGTGGCGGCGTTTCCCGCTCCTGGCGCAGGTGCGTACAACGCGGCGAAGGCGGCGTTGTCGTCGCTCACCGAGCAGATGGCGCTCGAGTGGGGCCCATCCGGAGTGCGGGTCAACGCGGTCGCACCCGGGCTCGTATCGGGCACCAACTTCACCCCGAACAGCACCGATCCCGCAGTGCAAGCGCGCCGGCAACCCGTAGTACCCCTGCGGCGGACGGGTACGGCTGAGGACGTGGCGCCAGTAGTCGTATTCCTGCTCTCGGACGCGGCTCGCTACATGACGGGTCAGATATTGCGCATCGACGGCGGCCTCGGCATCGCGCTCCAGACGTTCATTCCGTAGCGCCTCGACCGCAAGGCGAGTCGAGTCGGACTCGATGACGAATCGCGGCCCACACGCGCTGCGGGGTGAGCGGCAGGTCGATGTGATCGACACCAAGGTGCGCCAACGCGTCGACAACGGCGTTCTGTACAGCGGGCACCGCACCGATAGGGCCCGATTCGCCGACGCCTTTGGCGCCCAACGCGTTGTGTGGTGATGGCGTCTCGACCACCAGGGTCTCAAGAAACGGAATCTCGCACGCTGACGGCATCGCATAGTCGGCGAGGTTCGTCGTACGCAGCAAACCATCAGCGTCGTAGACGATCTCCTCATAGAGCGCCTGGCCAATGCCCTGCGCGACGCCACCATGCACCTGTCCGGCAAAGAGTGCAGGATGGATGACGGAGCCCGCGTCGTCCACCGCGATGAAGCGCACCACGCGAACCTCGCCCGTCTCAAGGTCGACCTCGACGCAGGCGAGGTACGCGCCGAACGAAACGGTGCCGCTCGTCGGGTCGAATCGCAGCGAACGATCGAGGCAACCCTCGTTGCTCGCGCCGGCGACAGCGGCGAGCGAAACCGAGCGGATCGGTGTTCCGGCGACGTGGAACGCACCTCGAGCGCGGTCGAACACGATGTCGTCGACGTTTGCTTCAAGGAGGTCAGCCGCGACCCGGCACGCGTCGTCGCGCACCGCAATCGCCGCAGCGCGGACGGCTTCGCCGCCGACCTGCACCGAACGCGACCCGCCAGTGACGGTGCCGCTCACGAACCAATCGCTGTCGCCGGTCTCGCATCGGATGCGAGCGAGTTCGACACCCAACTCGTTCGACACGATGCGCGCCCATGTGGTCTCGTGACCCTGACCCGAGGGCGTCGATCCGCATTGGATCAGAACCGATCCGTCGGTCTCGACGCGCACGCGTGCGTGCTCTGGTTGGTTCGAGGTCGAACACGACTCGACGAAGCAGGCCACGCCGATGCCCAGCTGCACGGGCGAACCATTAGTGCGCCGAACGAGTTGTTCGGCACGCAACGCGTCGATGTCTGCGGCCGCGCACAGCAGATCGAATGCGCCCACGTAGTCGCCGCTGTCGTAGACGAGACCAGCGGCGTTCGTGTACGGAAACGCGTCCGCAGCGATCAGGTTGCGGCGCCGCAGCACGATGGGATCCATGCCGATGGCGCGCGCGAACTGGTCGACTGCGCGTTCCATCACCGCGGCGGCCTCGGGTTGACCGGCACCGCGATACGCCACCGTCGGGTTGGTATTGGTCACCACTGAGGTCGCCTCGAACGCCGCCGAGCCGATTGCGTACGGACCGGTGTGCATCAAGCGCGACATATTTGGCATGAACGCGCCCAAGCGCGGGTATGCGCCGGCGTCCTGCACTACCAGCAGGTCCGTTGCGACGAGCTCACCATGGCGAGTGCCGGTGAGCACGAGGTGTTGCTCTTGACCGCGCGCATGGCCCAACGCAGCCATGGATTCGGAGCGCTGCTCGACGAACAACATCGGGCGTCGCAAGTGGCGGGCCAGGTGTGCCACGACGAGCTCTTCGGGGTACGGCACCGCCTTCGCCCCGAACGCGCCACCCGTGTCGGGGCAGGTCACTCGCACCCGGTCGACGGCGATGCCCAGCGACGCCGCGTACGCGGCTCGATGCGGATGCGGGCCTTGGCCGCTCGTGTGCACCGTGAGGCGGTCGTCATCGCTCCATTGCGCGAGCACACTGCGGCCTTCGAGCGGCGCGATTGCCACCCGCTGGTTGAGCGTGTGCAACTGCACGGCGACCATCGCGTCGGTCGTGGCTATCGGTGCCGCCTCGACGCGCGGGAAGCGGAGCGCGACGTTCGTGCGCGCTGCCGTGTGCACGAATACCTGGTCTCGCCGCGCATCGTCGATGGAGGCGACCACCGGAAGGGGCTCGTAGTCGATCATCACCGCCTCAGCGGCATCAACCGCTGATGCCACACTTGTGGCGACGACGGCCACAATCGCTTCGCCGACGAAACGCACAACGTCGCGTGCGAGTGGGCTGCGGGTCATCGTCTGCTCGAGAGCCGCGAAGTCGGGCGGTGTCGCGACCAAGCCAAGGTCGTCGGCGCCGAGAACCGCGAACACGTTGTGGCATCGGCGCGCCGCTGCGAGGTCGACGCGCGCGATGCGGGCGTGTGCAACCGGCGAGCGCACGAACCACACGATCGCCGCTTCCGGGGCAATTTCACGGGCGAGGTTCGCAACGAAACGCCCATGACCCGTGAGGAGTCGCCGATCCTCGAGACGCCACTCGCGTTTGGCCATCGGTTCTCCTGATCGATTTCTTTCGCGCGTTCTTACTTGACGTGTTCTTACGTCACTCATGCGTTGGCTTCATCTTCGGGGCCCACAGTGATCCTCACCAAGCGCCCCAACCCGACGAGCCCGCTTCAGCGAGCTCGTCCCTACAGGAGATCAGATCATGAAGAAGCTCGTAGTAGGTGGCATTGCAGCCCTCAGCATCGCCACCGGGTCAGCAGCGGTTGCCGCGCTGAGCCCGCTCACCTCGGCCGGCGCCCAGTCGACCACCGGATCGACGGCGACCACATCGACCGCCACGGGCAGTGCGACAACCGCTCCGGCCCGCGTGAACCCGCTCAAGAGCGTGCTCGACGGCCTCGTCACCGACGGCACCATCACCCAGGCACAAGCCGACGCGATCACCGCGAAGATGACAGCGTTGCGCGCCGCCAACCCGATGCCCGACCACGGTGGTGGGCGCGGGTTCGCCGGAGCACCGTTGGCTGACATCGCGACCGCGTTGGGCACCACCGAAGCCGATCTTCGCACGCAACTCGAAGCGGGCAAGTCGTTGCGTACCATCGCCGGGGACAAGGCCGATGCCGTCGTCAAACTGCTCACGGACAACGCGAACGCCCGCATCGACAAGGGCGTGACCGACGCCAAGATCACCGCCGACAACGCGGCCACGCTGAAGGCCGGCGTCGCGGCGAAGGTACAGGCCATGCTCGATCGCACCGGCGTTGACGGTGGCCCGGGCGGCTTCGGCTTCGGCTTCGGCGGCGGCCGCGGTCGCGGAGGCCACGGCCCCGACGGCGCGCCGGCCGCGGCTCCGATCACCGCGGCACCGACCACGACTACGAAGTGACGGTCCAATGATCTGAACCGCTTCTCCCGAGCGGTTCGCGCACGATGCCCCGCCCCGACCCCTCCCTGGGGCGGGGCATGCGCGCGTTCTCGAGCGCATGCCCCTCGTCCACCGTCTGGGATCGGCGTCTGTCCAGCGCGGCGTCCGGTACAGTCCGGCCGAACCGGAGGTACACATGCCCGCGCCACGCGACGTCGCCATCGTCGGCGTCCATGCCACGAGACAAGGCCGCAATCTTGGTCGTTCGGCGTTGTCGCTGATGCTCGAAGCGTTCAACGGTGCGCTCGACGACGCGGGCATGACGAAGAACGATGTCGACGGGATGATCGCGTTTGACTTCCCGGCGGGCACCGGCGCCGGCACCTCACTCGGCGAGATCGCTTTCCAGCTCGACACCCCGATGCGGTTCATTTCGCAGTTCTCGGGCGTGCCCGCGTTGTTGTACGCCGCCGCGATGATCCGTGATCACGTGGCCGACGTGATCGCTATTCCGTTCGGCGGATCGCAGGAGGAGACCGACGGCGCGACTGCGGCCTACACCCGTCCCGGCTACGAGTTCACGGAGTGGACAGGCTCGACGACACCCGCGCAGATGGCGCTGCAAACGCGGCGACACATGGCCTTGTACGGCACCACCCGCGAGCACCTCGCACACTGCGCGATGGTGCTGCGCAACAACGCGCACATCAATCCCGAAGCCGTGATGTTCGGCCGCGGGCCCTACACGGCACAAGATGTTCTCGATTCGCGCATGATCGCCGACCCGTACACGTTGCTGATGTGCGCACTAGTCAATGACGGCGGCTCGTGCATCATCGTCACGTCTGCCGATCGAGCGAAGGACTGCCGGCACCTGCCGGTCTGGGTCCTGTCAGGCGCCATCGGCTGCTACTACACGAGCTACTACTTTCCGCCAACGCTGCAACCACTCGAGACGCGAAGCCGCATGCTCGACGCGTTCACGCGCGCCGGTGTCACCCACGAGGACATCGACTTCGTGACCACCTACGACCACTTCGCCAGCGGGGTGCTGATGGAATACGAGGCCGCGGGATTCTGTGAAGTCGGTGAGGGCGGCCCGTTCTGTATGGACCACATAGGGCTCGATCAACGCTTTCCCGTGAGCCCCGATGGCGGCAACATCGGCTATAGCCACTGCATCAACCCGTACAACCTGCGGATCATCGAGGCCGTGCGCCAGTTCCGCAGCGACACGCCCGACCTGTGCCCCAACTCGCACCTCGGCGAGCACACCTACGACCGCACGATCTGCCGAAAGGTCCGCGATCCGAAGTTGGCGGTCGCCTGCGGTCCGTTCACCGGAGCGTTCTCGATGTCGATTCTGGCGAAGGCGTGAGCATGCCGGTCGAGTGGGCAAAGCCGCTTCCTCATCCGACCGCGTTGTCGCAACCCTTCTGGGACGGCACGAAGCAGCGCGAACTGCGGCTGCAACGTTGTACGGCTTGCGCGACCTACCGATTTCCACCGCTGGTGTTGTGTCGCAAGTGCCTTTCGGAGGACCACGAATGGGTCCCCACGACCGGAATCGGCACGATCTACAGCTACGTCATCCAACACCGCCCAGCGACCCCGGCGTTCATCGAAGACCTGCCGTATGTCGTCGCCATCGTTGAGCTCGACGAAGGTCCGCTGATGCTCACCAACATCGTCGGTTGTCCCTTCGACGACCTCAACGTCGGCATGCGTGTCGTGGTCACCTACGTCGACGCGTCATCCGACATCACCCTATACCCGTTCACTCCCGCCGTATGAGAGGAGCCTCGCGATGACCGCCACCATCGACTATGGATTGTTCGACGCAGACAACCACTACTACGAACCGCGCGATGCGTTCACGCGATACATGCCTTCGTCGATGATGCACAAGGCAATCGCTCCTCGCGTCGACGACGACGGCCGCGAACGTTTGTATGTCGGCGACACGCGTTTCACGTTCCTCGAACATCGCAACTACGACACGGTCGTGCCGCCGGGTGCGCTGCGCGAGATGTTGCGGGCGATGAAGTCGACATCGGGCGACGTGCGCGGCACCGACATCGTGGTGCCCATGGCGCGAGAGTTCGTCGAACGCCATGCGCGCCTCGCGGTGCTCGATCAACAGGGCAGCGATGCCGCATTCTTGTTTCCCACACTCGGCGTGTGCGTCGAGGCCAACATGGCCGACGACCCGGCGCAGCTCTACGCGAACTTTCGCGCCTTCAACACGTGGCTCGACGAAGAGTGGGGCTTCAACTATGAGAGCCGCATTTTCGCGCCGCCGCTCATGTCACTGCGCGACCTCGACCAAGCCGTCGTCGAACTCGAATGGGTCATCGCCCGTGGTGCTCGGGCCATCTGCCTGCGCGCCGGCCCCGCATATGGGCGCGCTCCGTCCGACCCGTACTTCGATCCATTCTGGGCGCGCGTGAACGAGGCCAAGCTGGTGATCGGCTTGCATATCGGCGAGTCGAGCTACAACGAGTTGTTCTCCGTGGCGTGGGGCGAAGAACCGACGCCGCCGTCGCATCGTCAGTCGGCGTTCCAATGGACGAACTTCTACGGCGATCGACCGGTGATGGACACCATCTCGGCGATGATCTTTCACAACCTCTTCAGCCGCTTCCCGAACATTCGCGTCATGTCGATCGAGAACGGTTCGCTCTGGGTGCCGTACCTGATGAGCGCGATGGACAAGATGGGCGGCATGGGTCGCAACGGTCCGTGGCCTGGCGGCCGACTCACCGAACGGCCGAGCGCGATCTTCAAGCGGCACGTTTTCGTGTCGCCGTATCACGAGGAGCCGATCGCCGATCTCGTCGAGCTGATCGGCGCCACCCAGGTGCTGTTCGGCTCCGACTTTCCCCATGCGGAAGGCCTCGCCGAGCCGCGATCGTTTGCGGCAGCACTTCCCGACCTCAGCTACGACGATTTACGGCGAGTCATGCGCGACAACGCCCTCGGGCTCGTGACGCCGTGATCAGCAGCTACCGCTTCGACGCAGGTCTACGCGGCATCGTGCAGGGCGCCGGGTGCGTACGCGATGGTCTCGCCGATGAATTGACCGCGCAAGGTGTGCAGCGGCCCATGATCGTGTGCGGCGCGTTCGTGCAACAGTCACCCGCGTTCGCCGTCGTGTGTACGGCGGTCGAGCAAGCCACGGGTGAACCACCGTTGGTGTTCGCGAAGTCGCGTCCGCACAGCCCATCCGACGCGATTGAGGACGGCGCACTGATCGCGAACGCGGCGCGCGTCGACGGCCTCGTCGCGCTAGGCGGAAGCAGCGCTATCGACAGCGCAAAGGGCATCGCGGTGCTGCTCGCCACCGGCACCGATCATGTCAGCGCGTTGACACCACCGAAGCGCGGTGCCCTCTCGGCGCCGCATCCATCAACCGCAGGAACCTCACCCGTACCGCTGCTCACGGCAACCACCACGTTGTCGTACGCAGAGTTTTACCCGTTCTGGGGCACGCGCCGCAGTGACACCGGCGCCAAGGCGGGCTACGGCGATCACGGCGTCGTGAGCCGCACGATCTTTCTCGACGGCGAGATCGCCGCGAGCACGCCCGACAACGTCTGGTTCGAGACCGCGATCAAGTCATTCGACGACGCGCTGCTCCTTTACCTGCGTAGCGGTGGCGACGAGCCGTTCCTCGATCCTCTGCTGGTCAGCGGCATGCGCGGCGTGCTCGATCACCTTCCGTTGTCACTGATGGGTAACGTCGCGGAGCGCCAGCATGTGCTGACTTCGATGGCACTCACGAAGTACGGGGCGCCACGTCTGCGACCGGGATTTGACAGCGACTGGTTCGCACGCGCCGTGCGCTACGCACTCGGATCGCGCTACGAGCTGCCACACGGCATAGGCACATGCATCGCGCTCGCGGAAGGACTCCGCTTGCATCGCGCGACCACCGAAGCGCGCCAAGCTTCACTCGTCGACGCGCTCGGACTTCGCCACGATGCAGCTGATAGTCGCGATGCAACGAACGTGCTCGTCGACACCTTCGGGACCTTGCTCGACACACTCGGATTGCCGCGCAGCCTCGACGAGCTCGATCTCTCCGACCGTCAGGTCGATGTCGTCGTCGAGGACATCGCACGATCGATGCCGGGGCTCGGCGATCGAGCCACCATCAGTGGCGCCGTTGCCATGCTCCGCACCCGACCGGGGCAAGTATCGTCTCGCCCATGAGCGACAACCCGTTCTCCCTTGCCGAGCGCGCCGCCGACGCCATTCGCGCGCGCTTCACCGACATCGAGCCGCGCATCGCCGTCGTACTCGGCTCGGGATGGGGGCCGGCCGCCGACCTGCTCGGTGACACCGTCGATGAATGCCCGTTCGGCGACCTGCCTGGCTTTCCGGGGTCGACCGTGCCTGGTCACGGTGGCGCCCTGCGATACGCGCTCGCCGGCGCCGTTGACGTGCTCGTGTTTCGCGGCCGGGTGCACTTGTACGAAGGTCACGGTGCGGCAACCGTTGTACACGGCGTGCGTTCGGCCATCGTTGCCGGTGCGAAAGTGGTCATCCTCACCAACGCCTGCGGCTCACTGAACGCCGCGTTCGGGGCGGGCACGCCAGTGCTGCTGCGCGATCACATCAACCTCACGGGCATGACGCCGATGGCCGGCCCGCCCCCACCCGATCCCTACGGGATTCGGTTCGTCGATCTCACCGAAGCCTATTCCCAACGGCTGCGAGCGCTGGCCCATTCGTTCGATCCGAGCTTGGGCGAAGGTGTGTACGCGCAGTTCCTCGGCCCGCAGTACGAGACGCCCGCGGAGATCCACATGGCGCGCACCATCGGCGCCGACCTCGTCGGCATGTCCACGGCGGTCGAAACCATCGCTGCACGCCACCTCGGAGCCGAAGTTCTCGCGGTCTCGCTCGTCACCAACCTCGCAGCCGGGTTGCAAGGCAAGCCGCTCGATCACGCCGAGGTCGTCGCCGAGGGCCAGGCGGCGGGTGAGCGCGTCGGTCGGTTGTTGCGCAAGGTCATCGAGGCGGCGTAGTCGTGGACAACGACACGCTTGTCGCAGCCGCACGCGCGTGGCTCGCGATCGACCCCGATCCCGCCACCGTCGCGGAACTCAACGCGTTGTTGGAGGCTGAGGACACCGATGCGTTGCGGCTGCGATTCGGTGCGCACTTGCGCTTCGGTACCGCAGGTCTACGTGGCGCACTCGGTGCTGGGCCCAACCGCATGAACCGCGTGCTCGTTCGGCGCGCGGCGCGCGGCCTTGTCGACACGTTGCCCAGCGCCGCGACCGTCGTCATCGGCTACGACGCACGACACAACTCCGACATCTTTGCGGCCGACACTGCACACGTGGTCGCCGCCACCGGCCGACGCGCGTTGATGTTGCCAGGTCCAATGCCAACACCCGTGCTGGCATTCGCGGTGCGTTACCTCGCCACCGACGCGGGCGTCATGGTCACCGCCAGCCATAATCCGCCACAGGACAATGGCTACAAGGTCTACCTCGGTGACGGCGCGCAGATCGTACCGCCGTACGACATCATCATCGAAGCCGCAATCGACGCGGCGGGATTGCCACCGCTGCACCTGCCACCGGCCCTTGCCGCCGTAGATCACGTCGGACTCGAACTCGTCGACGCCTACCTCGACGCCACGCTTGTCGATGCCGAGCCCCGCGCCGACATTGCCGCGTTGCGCGTCGTGTACACGCCGTTGCACGGCGTGGGCCGCGACATCGCAGTGCGCGCGCTCGCCCGTGTCGGCTGCGTGCCACACGTGGTCGCGGAACAGGCCGAGCCCAACCCCGACTTTCCCACGGTCTCGTTCCCGAACCCTGAAGAACCCGGCGCGCTCGACCTCGCGCTGGCGCTCGCGCTCGAGGTCGATGCCGACCTCGTACTCGCGAACGATCCCGACGCCGATCGCCTCTGCGTCGCAGAGCGCACAGCCGTGGGCGAGCACGTCGTGTTGTCCGGCGATGACCTCGGCGTACTGCTCGGCGATCATCGTCTGCGCACCACCCGAGGCAATCAGCGCATGGTTGTCACAACTGTTGTCTCGTCATCGATGCTGTCGAAGATGGCCGGCGCGGCCGGTGTGCGCTTTGTCGAGACGCTCACCGGCTTCAAGTGGGTCGTGCGCCCTGGCATCATCGATCCGACAGCTCAATTCGTGTTCGGCTACGAAGAAGCGCTCGGCTACGCGGTCAACGACGTCGTACGCGACAAGGACGGCATCTCTGCCGCCGTCGCTGCGGTCACCATGGCCGCCGACCTGCGCGCTCGCGGATCATCGCTCATCGAACGCCTCGCCGAACTCGCCGCGCAGTTCGGCCGTCATCATCGTCGCTCCACGTCGATTCGCTTCGAGGGCATCGACGCGTCCTCTGCGATGGCTGCGCGCATGGCTGCGCTACGCGCCGCGCCTCCACGCGACATCGAGGGCCACCGCGTGATCGAGGTGATCGACTTCCAACTCGGTCACAACGGCTTGGCGCCAACCGACTTACTGCGGTTCGTTCTCGAGGGCGGTGGGCGAGTGCAACTGCGACCAAGCGGCACCGAGCCGAAGCTCAAAATCTACGTCGAAACCGTCGCGCCACCTGGCGCGACCGACGACGACGGCGCCACGGCACAAGCGTTGCTCGTCGGCACCCGCAATCTGATTGGTGAGCCGTGAGCGAAATCTCTGACTTTGAGACGATCCAGCTGGACATCGACGTCGCAGGTGTCGCGTTGCTCACGCTCGATCGGCCCAACGCGGCCAACACCATCAACGCCACAATGGCCGCCGAGCTTCGGGTGGCAGCCATTTGGCTCACCCACAACCGCGTTGCGCGCTCGATCCTCGTGCAGTCGAAAGGACCCGTGTTCTGCGGCGGCGGAGATCTACGTGCATTCGCGGCCTGCCCGAACGACAGGCTGCCCGATTACCTCGAAGGCATCGCCGTCGACTTCCACGCCGCGCTCGCGCGGTTCGCGAGAATGCAAGCGCCTGTCGTGGTGGCGGTGACGGGCTCCACGGGCGGTGCGGGCATGTCACTCGTGGCCGCATGCGACCTCGTTGTCGCGGGCGAATCGAGCACCTTCACGATGGGCTACACGAAGGCCGGGATCTCACCCGATGGAACTTCGTCGTTCTTCCTCGCGCGTTGCGTCGGCCTGCGCCGGGC
>JAYUFA010000278.1:0-13681 GCA_043738925.1 Actinomycetota bacterium | reverse complement strand
GGGCGTTCGTCGAACAGGCACTCGCCGCGATGGCCGACGCGATGTGGCGCACCGAGCACCCCGACCGGTCGCCTTCGGCGCTCGCGGCCCGTGACAGTCTCGAACGGCGTCGCGCTGACGCGTTGATCGAACTCTGCCGCCGGTTCATCGCCGGCGAACAATCAGTCACTCCGCCCGGCGGCCCGTCGGGGGTTGAGGTGCTGGTCGTCATCGACTACCAAACCTTGCTCGCCGATCTCGACGATCATGGTGTGGCGACGTTGGCTGACGGCACACCAATCCCCGCCGGAATCGCACGACAGCTGGCGTGTGAGCACGGCGTGATCCCGGTCGTGTTCGGCGGCGACAGCGTCCCGCTCGACATGGGCTCCAAACGCCGCTTCGCGACCGCCGCACAACGCCGTGTACTGCAGGTCCGGAGCCCGACGTGTGAGTTCGCCGGGTGTACCGTGCCCGCCGGCGCATGCCGAGCCCATCACCTCGACCCATGGATTCGTTCGCAGGTCACCGACTACGCCGGGCTGGCATGGGCGTGTCACACGCATCACAGCTATATCCACAACGACGGCTGGCAACTCCGCGCCGGACCAAACAACACCATCGAAACCTACCGACCCGACGGCACCCAATATCACCCAGGACCCCGCGTCACGCCCGGCACCGGGCCACCGCCGAGCGAACCACCCGATCCACGAATCCGCGAACCGGACACGGCCGAGCCGCCGACGGCCGAGCCGCCGACGGCCGAGCCGCCGACGGCCGAGCAGACCACGGGCGAACCGCCAACGGCCGAGCAGCCGATGATCGAGCGGCCCGCACCCGAGCAGCCGCGCCGAGACGCCGCATAGGCGAGACGCCGGGTGCCGACGGTGCACGCCACGACCAACAGGTCATCGACACGGACATCGCCCAGCATCGCTGTCGCACGGATCAGGTCGTACGCGAAGACGGGGCATTGCCGCCACAAACCGTTCGCCGCGAAGTCCCCTGACAGGACGCGCTCAAACCCGGCGCCTTGTTACAAATCACGGATCGCGAACTCGAAGACTCCGTGACGGCGATGGAACTGGTCGACGTCGATGGCGGCGCCCGTCGAGGTCAGTCAGGAACCCTTGATGGTGCCATCACCCGATGACCCAACACGCCCGCCGCCATACACAGGGCAGCGCGGAGCATGTCGACCTGATCAATGTGCGAGCCGCGAGGATTCCGTAGGGTGCGCGGGCTACGCCCGACTAGTGCATCGTGTTCGGGTAGTACTGTCCGGGCTGCAGAGCGGCGACGTCGGCGTTGAAGTTGGAGATGAACGGCCACTCGGCCTCTTCGCCGGGCCGCGGGGCCTGATTGAACGGGCCGAACTCTCCGCCGCCAGCGCGCTCGCTGCCGACCAGCGACCACGCCTGGCGCTTGTAGGTCCAGTTGTCGGGCGCGAGGCGGTGGCACTCGTTGAAATGGTGGATCGCTCCGTCGCGATCTGCGTCGCGCCAAAGCACGTTCGCCAGCTCGAAGTGCGCGGCGGCACGCGACGCGTCCAGCCCCCGCGGCTGCGACGCGTCGATCACCTCGTTGGCACTCATCACGTAGCGGCTCCGGGCGCCATTTTTCGCCCAGTCGCGGATCGCGTCAGGGTAGGCGTCGCGGTCCTGGCCGCCTTGCAAGATGTTCGTGAGGTTCATCGCCGGGGTCGTTGCGTCGCCCGGCGTGGATTCCGCTAAAGCTGCCGCGTCAGCGGCCTGCCGGGCTCGTTCCGCCATCATCTCGCGCATCGACTCCGGGTACACGGTGGGGCCTGGCCAACCCGGCTCGGGTGGACGCACGATGATGCCCTGCTCGTCGATCCAGATCACGTTCGGGATGTTGACCACACCGAAGAGCGCGTCGAGCTGATGGGTCGGATCCAGTAGGGATGGGTGCTCAGCACGGGCGGCCTCGATGAAGGGGCGCGAGGCCTCGGCGCCGCTCAGCTCGAGGGACACCGTGACGATCTCGACTCCGCCCCCGTGCAGCTCGCTGCGTAGTGACTGCCACACGGGCAGGTCGAAGCGGCAACCTCAATAGGGCGCCCAGGCGACGAGAATTACCTTCTGCCCGCGCAGCGAAGACAACCGGAACTCGTTGCCGTCGAGATCGTCGAGAACCAGCTCCGGGGCGACTGCGCTGACCAGGGCCCGACCGCCGATCGACTCCGGCCCGAGCGCCCACCGACCCCTCGCCTCGTCGTAAACCACGGCCATGCCCAACCGATCGGCGACCGATTGCACATCGAACTCACCATGCAGCGGCACGCAGACATCGCCTTTGCATGCGCCTTCTGGTTTGATCGCCCAGCCTGTCGCCTCCTCGAACGAGGTCACGTCGATGTCGAGGCGTTCAAGGATCATCCCCGAATTGTACGAGGAGCCCGAGCTCCTCGCTTCTCGGTGGAGCCGGCTATCGCACGCAGTTGCGCTCCTGTGTGCATGGCGGCAGGTCGATGAACGATCGGTCGAGCGTGGCGATGTTTGCGGCGCCGATGAGGTTCATCGTGCGGATGAGGTCGGCGCGGAACCAGTCGAGGACGCGGTCCACGCCATGCTCGCCGCCTGCTCCCAAGCCATAGAGATATGGCCGGCCCGCCATCGCCGCGGTTGCTCCGGCGGCAATCGCTTTGACGATGTCGCTGCCGCGGCGGATACCGCCGTCGCAGATGATCTCGGTGCGGCCGCCGACGGCGTCCGCGACGGGTGCGACGAGTGAGAACGCCGCGGGTGCACCATCGAGTTGGCGCCCGCCGTGATTCGAAAGAGCGATTGCTTCGACCCCTGCGTCGGCGGCGATCACGGCGTCGGCGACGGTCTGGATGCCCTTGACGATGATCGGGCCGTCCCAAATGGATCGCAGCCACACGAGGTCTTGCCACGACAGCGATGGGTCGAACTGGCTGTTGACGTAGTCGGACAACGTTACGGGCGAAGCGCCGTCGCCGATATCGCGGCCGATGACGTTGGCGAATCGGATCGGTTCGTTGCGAAGGAACGACAGTGTCCACGCGGGGTGCATGGCTCCGTCGAGGAACGTGCGCAGTCCGATCTTCGGCGGGAGAGAGAAGCCGCGTCGGATGTCGCGTTCACGGCGACCGAAGACTGCGGTGTCGACGGTGAGCATGAGCGCTTCGTACCGTGCGTCGGCGGCTCGTTGAATCATCTCCTTGACGAGCCCGCGGTCGCGCCAGGCGTAGACCTGGAACCAGAGCCGACCGTCGCTGACGCCGCGGACCTCCTCGATGGAGCGGGTGCTGAGCGTGGAGAGGGTGTAGGGCAGCTGGGCTCGGGCCGCGGCGCGAGCAACGGCAAGTTCGCCTTGAGCGTCGGCGATGCGAGTGAACCCTGTGGGGGCGAGGATGAACGGGAAGTCGAGCGGCTTGCCGAGCACCGTGGTCGTTGTGTCGATGGCCGTGAGGCCGCGCAGCACGCGTGGTCGGAACGTGGTGTCGGCGAAGGCGCGGGCGTTGGCGGCGAGCGTGCGCTCGTCCTCGGCCGCTCCGTCGATGTAGTCGAACACGCCGGCGGGAAGACGACGTTTCGCGATGCGGCGCAAGTCCTCAACATTCGCGGCACGCGCCAATCGCCTTTCGGTGGGGTTGGTTTCGAACCGGCCGAACTGCACGACAGAGCGGAGTGTCTTCAGTGGATTCAGCACGGCTTGTACCGCCGGAGGTCCACGCGTGTTGTCCTTTGGTCAGGGTGAGTGAGAACGGGGGAGCAGGCCCAGATGGGCTTGCTCTGTTCTACTGCGCGCCGCCCGCGATCTGGCGGTCTCGCCGACGCTCGCGGACCCGGCTGGTCTCGCCTCATCGATAGGGTCACTTGATCACGGTGCTGGTTCGCGCCCGCATCCGTCGCGCTGAAAGGGAAACGAATGACGGACACGTCGTTGCGTGAGATCCTCGCCGGGCTCAGAGTCCCTGCGTGCGCGGCGCCGATGACCGCGATCTCGACGCCTGCCCTCGTCGGCGCAGCGTGTGCCGCGGGCATTTTGGGTGGTTTCCCGACGAGCAACTGCCGATCGGTCGCGGAGCTCGACGAGTGGTTTGACGAGATCGCGAGCCTGGTGAACGCGAGTGTGCCAACGAATGTGGCGCCGGGCCCCGTCGTCGCGAACCTGATCGTCGGCAAGCAGAATCGTCGTCTCGATGATGACCTCGCGTGCGTTGCTCGTCGCAGGGTGAGGGTCGTCATCACGAGCGTCGGGAACCCGGCGCCGGTGATCGGTCCGCTGCACGACGCAGGGTGTCTGGTGCTCGTCGACGTGGTGTCGGTCGCGCACGCGCGCAAGGCTCTCGCTGCGGGAGCGGACGGCCTGATACTGCTTTCCGCAGGCGCGGGTGGCCATACCGGTTGGGCGAACCCATTGGCGTTCGTGCGTGCGGTGCGTTCGTTCTACGACGGACCGCTCGCCATCGCCGGCGGCATGTCCGACGGTGCCGCATTGTGGTCGGCGATCTGCGCTGGCTATGACCTCGCCATGTTCGGTACGCGTTTTATTGCCACACCGGAGAGCGGGGCGACCGATTCGTGGCGAGAGGCCATCGTGGCGTCGGAGATGGACGACGTCACCGTCGCCACGGCGCCGAACGGTGTCGCGGCGAGTTTGCTGCGCGGCGGCGGGGGGAGTGGCGGGCACACCGTGTCCTCGGTGCATCGCAACATGTCGGTGCAGGAAGTCGTCGACGAAATCGTCGACGGTTGGCACAGCGCCCGTAGGCGCACCGCGTCGTTGCTCGGGGCCCCCGATCTCCGGACCGGTGCGCGACCATGACGATCACCTCGACGGCGCAGCTCCCGCTGAGGCTTACGCCAAGCTGACCAGTGCTGTGTGGTCGTCGACGGGCAGGTCGCCGTCGGTTGTCGCATTGACCTCGGTGACGCGGAGTTCGGCCGCACCGCTGAGCACGGTGATGAACGCGGTGTCTGCGGCGTCGCGGCCGGTCGAGATACGGAGGAGCGACTGGCGTGGGGCGTGTCGGGTGGCATCGAGCACTCGCCAGCACCCGTCGACGTGAGCTTCGACCACTGCGTGGAAATCCATCGGGAACAGGCCGGGCGCGTAGACGGCCACCATCCGGGCCGGTACGCGCAGACCGCGCAGCAAGGCGATGGCGAGGTGGGCGAAGTCTCGGCACACGCCTCTCCCGGCGAAGAACGAGTCGACCGCGGTGTCGAGCGGGCCGCTGAAGCCCTCCTCATAGGTGAGACGGCTGGCTACCCACCTGCCGACCGCGAGGAGCAGCTCCGCGCCTGGTTCGAGGTGGCCGAACTCGTAGGCGGCGAATCCTGCGAGCTGGTCGGAGGGGCAGTAACGACTCTGGCGAAGGTAGGTCAGTTGCTCGACATCGAGCGTCGTGGTGCGTTGCGGCTCGACGGGAGCGGACCGGTCGACGATGGTGTCCATGTCGATCGTCAGCTCACCAGGAGGGCTCTGCAACGCGTGCAGTACGCCGCCGTGGTCGCCATAGAGCCGGGTGACGGGCAGCGGTCGACCATCGACCGCGACCTCAAAGCGCTCGCTGAGGACCGTCCCAACGGTCGCTGCGGGCGAGATCTGCAGCACGAGGGTCGCGTCGCTGGTGACATCGAACCCAAGGCGGCAAGCGACCTGCCACACTGCCGCGCCTGTCACCGACTCATCAGCGATCTCACCGCCGAAGACTATGGAAAGCCAGTCGCCGTTGCGACCTGACGCTATTCCCCCGTCCAGAAGAGATACACCCCGAGATCAGCGGTCGCGGAAACCCTTTCCGTCGAGGATCTTCTCGAGGCACTTCTCAACTCTTGCCTCGCGTGATTTGGCCTGCTTCGCGTCAGAGAAGTACAGGTTGTACTCGCGCCGTCGCCCAGGCGTCAGCGCCTCGAACGCGGCCTTGAGCGCGGGGGCATGGTCGAGGCGATGCTGAAGCTCCGCGACAAGTACGAGTTCCGGTGCCGGAGCCACCTCCAGGCCGGCGTCCTCGACGTCGATGGCTTCATCGACATACGCCTTGAGGGTGTCGGTCAGGCGGGCCACGTCGTCGACCGAGGTGAATCGCATGCGGAGAGCCGACCGTGAGTTCGGACCTTGCTCCTCGAGAACACCCTCGGCATCGTTCAACAAGGCACCCTTGAAGAACATGAGGGCGAGGAAGTCCTTCATCTCTTGCATGATGACGATGTTGCGGCCCTCATGGCTGTAGCAGGGTTTGCCCCACTTGATCTCCTCGGTCAGCCCACCGCCGAGAAGAATCGGCCGAAGCCGCGCCATCTCCTTCGGCCACTTCTGCGACCGTGCGATGTAGGCGTCAACCTTGGGGTTCACGAGCACTCCGATCAGCGTTGGTTTCGGCGCGTCAGCAGACGGTGACACACCGCCAAGATTACTGTTGCCTGTGTCGCCGAGTCGCGCGTGGAGGCTGAGCCTTCAAGTCATGTTCCGGAAACACACCCGTCACCTGGCTCGAACCTGGCGTGCGTACGATTCGGCCGTCGCAATGTCCGACTGCACCTCCCGGAGTTCACATGCCGATGAAGACGATCATCGCCGAGCCGTTCGACCTCGCGTTCGATCCGGCTACGACCGCTCTCGTGATGATCGACTTCCAGCAGGACTTCATGGCACCGAACGGTTTCGGCGAGTTGCTCGGCAATGATGTGTCGTTGCTGCGCACCACGATCGAGCCGGCGCGAGCGGTGCTGCAAGCGGCACGCGAGGCCGGTGTCCTGGTGATTCACACACGCGAGGGTCATCGAGCCGACTTGTCCGACTGCCCGCCGGCCAAGCTCACTCGCGGCGGCCAGACGTTCATCGGCTCCGACGGGCCAATGGGTCGCATTCTCGTGCGGGGCGAAAAGGGCCAGGACATCATCCCCGAGCTCTATCCCGTCGATGGCGAGCCGGTGATCGACAAGCCGGGCAAGGGTGCATTCCACGCGACCGATCTCGAGCAGATCCTGCGCGGCCGGGCCATCTCGACACTGGTGTTCTGTGGCGTCACGACCGAAGTCTGCGTGAACACGAGCATGCGCGAAGCGAACGATCGCGGCTACGAATGTGTGGTGCTCGAGGACTGCGTCGGCTCCTACTTTCCCGCCTTCCACGAGTACGCGTTGGCGATGATCAAGGCCCAAGGCGCAATCGTCGGCTGGGTGTCCAACTCGGCGAACGCCATCGCCGCGCTCGCGTCGTGATGGACGAAATCCGCGTCGCGTCGATCGGTCACCTCGCGCGAGTCGACGATTTCCGCGGCGCGGTACACGCCGTGTTCGCGAGTTCGGTGTACCTCGCGTCGACGCGAGGCCCGATGATCGTGATACACGACTCAGTGCACGGCCATACACCCACGTCGTGCTGCATCGAAGCCGTTCGCCCGATCACCTGGGGCTTGCGTGTCGGCGATCGCGTTGCGGGACGTCTCGGCCGCCTGCGTGTCGGCGTTGCGGTATTCGACGCTCGCCATGCCCGCGTCTGGCACCCGTCGCAGCCGACGGCTCGGAAATCGGAACGGTTCACGTCGCCGCAGCACTCGCTGCGCGGCGGGGCGAACGAGTGCGACGCCGCGGACACTGCTGCGAAGCGATTGTCGTCGCGATGCAACATGCTGTCGACCGCGCTCGCCACCGGCAACGAACGCGACGCGCGTCTGGCGTCGCGTTCGCTCGTCGGCTGGGGCGTCGGGCTCACGCCGTCGGGTGACGATGCGATCGTCGGCCTGCTCGCCGTCGTGCACCGTGCGGGCGCCGACAAGCGGATGCGCCAGATCGGAGCCATGGCACGCTCGGTCGTCGCGCCGCTCCTCGACCGCACCACGCCGATCAGCGCGCACTACCTCCACCTCGCGCTCGACGGACACGTGGGGGAGCACCTCACCGCGCTCGCCGACGCCTGCGTACATGGTGGGCCCGTCAACGACGCACTCGTGGCACGCGTGCGCGACACCGGTGCCACGTCGGGCCGCGACGCACTCGTCGGTGTCGCCGCGGGGTTCTCGCTTATCGTGCGCACGCGTCGCACACATGTGTTCGAGGGCGCTGCATGACCGTCAAGCACCGCATCATCGCCGACCTTTACAAGGACTCGGTCGCGTTGATGGTGATCTCGTCGCGGCTGCTGAAGCTCGAAGGTGTCGACGCCGCGTCGGTCGTGATGGCCACGCCGACCAACGTGGAGAACCTCGTCCACGCCGGCCTCGGCGGTCATCCTGCGGCGAGAACGAGCGACGTCATCGTGGCCGTGTCCGGTAGCGACGCGTCCTGTGACGCGGCGCTCGACCTTGCGACCGTGCTGTTCGCGGAGCAGCCGGCAAGCAGCGGAGGAGCTGTCGCCGAAGCACCGCCGACCAGCATCCAGTCGGCGATCGCTCGTAACCCATCTGCGAGCCTGGCGCTCGTCTCGGTGCCCGGCGAATATGCGGCCGCCGAGGCGATGAAGGCATTGCGTCTCGGATTGCACGTGATGATCTTCAGCGACAACGTCGCGGTGCATCACGAGCGCTCGATGAAGCAATACGCCGCGTCGCGCGGGTTGCTCGTCATGGGCCCCGACTGTGGCACGGCGATCGTGAACGGACTCCCATTGGGGTTCGCGAACGTGGTGCGTCGCGGCACCATCGGGGTGGTCGGCGCGTCGGGCACCGGCATTCAGGAGGTCACGAGTCGCATCCACAATCTCGGTGGTGGCATCTCGCAAGCAATGGGAACCGGCGGCCACGATCTGAGCGAAGAGATCGGTGGCATCTCGATGCTCACGGGTATGCGCGCGCTGGAGCACGATCCGGATACGGCGGTGATCGTGCTCGTCTCCAAGCCACCGGCGGCCACGGTTGCGCGCGTCGTACTCGACGAGGCCCGCGCCATGCGCACGCCGGTTGTGGTCATGTTCCTCGGCGCCGACCCCGCGACGTTCGACGATGGTGTGCTGCGTGGCGCGGCTTCGCTGGCCGACGCCGCAGACATTGCGGTCGCGCTCGCAAGCGGCCGGCCGGCCGCGAGCAGCGCGCCAGGGATCAGACCCGAGATTCGTCCACTGCTCGAAGATGCGGTGGCACTGATGGCACCCGGCCAGAAGTTCGTGCGCGGGATCTTCTGTGGTGGCACCTTCTGCTACGAGGCACAGCTCGTCTGCTTGGCCGAAGCAATCACGGCGTGGTCGAACACGCCGGTCGTGGGCAATGCACTACTGGGCGATGTCAACGTGAGCTGTGAGCACACCTTCCTCGACATGGGTGACGATGCGTTCACCCAGGGTCGTCCGCACCCGATGATCGATCCGACGTTGCGCAACGAACGCGTCGCGCGCGACGCCGCCGACGCCGAGACCGCGGTGTTACTCGTCGACATCGTGCTCGGTTACGGCTCGGCGATCGACCCCGCGTCCGAGTTGCTCGCGGTGATCGATCGGGCGCAGGTCGAGGCTGCTCGTGACGGTCGCCACCTTGCGGTGATCGGCCATGTGTGCGGCACCGATGCCGATCCGCAGGATCGCATGGCCATCGTCGCCCAACTCGACGCAGCCGGAGTGCTCGTGGCGTCGAGCAACGCCGAGGCAGCCCGATGGGCTGCGTTCGTGGCGAACGGGCTCGTGCGATGAAGGAGACGAAGGAGATCACCGAGCCGTCGATGCGCGACTTGTTCGACCATGAGTTGCACGTCGTGAACGTCGGGTTGTCGACCTTCGCGGAGAACATCGCGCAGGCCGGTGGTGAGGTGGTTGACCTCGCGTGGCGTCCACCGGCGGGCGGCGACATCGCGGCCGGGCTCACGCTCGCCTCGCTCGTGAACGATCCTGTGGTCGAAGAAGCCAACCGCGTGGCGTTCGGCCGGTACCTCGACGCGCAACCGGCGCTCATCGACGTGGCGCTCGCCCGCGATGCGATCGGCGCGTTGCGCGGCGAGCGCCGGCTTTTGCATGCCGGGCCGCCCATCGCATGGGTCGATATGTGCGGACCGGTACAAGGCGCCATCGCCGGAGCGATCGTGTACGAGGGCTGGGCCGACTCGCCGATGAACGCCATGGCGATGGCAAACGCGGGTGGCGTCGCCTTCGAGCCAGCACACCATCACGGCGCGGTCGGTCCAATGGCCGGGGTGATCAGCCCGTCGATGCCGGTTTGGGTCGTCGAAAACACCACGACCGGTAAGCGGGCGTACTGCAATTTCAACGAAGGCTTGGGCAAGGTGCTGCGCTTCGGTGCGAACAGCACGGCGGTGATCGAACGTCTGCGGTGGATGGGAACCGAGCTGTACGAGACGACGCAGGCCGCCGTTCGCGAGCTCGGTGGACTCGAGCTGAAGCCGCTCATCGCGCAGGCGTTGCACATGGGTGACGAAGCACACAATCGCAACGTCGCGGCCACCGGGCTGCTACTCAAGCGGCTACTTCCCGCGTTGTTCGCCACCGACACACCGAGCGCTGTGCTGCGCCGCGTCGTCGACCACATCGTGGGCAACGACCACTTCTTCTTGAACCTGTCGATGGCGAGCTGCAAGGCCATGCTCGACGCTGCCGCCGGTGTACCGCACAGCTCGATGGTCACGGTGATGGCCCGCAACGGCGTCAACTTCGGCATCCGTTTGAGCGGTACCGGCGACCAGTGGTTCGAGGCGCCCGCGAACGCGGTCGACGGTCTGTTCTTCCCCGGTTACGGCATCGCCGATGCCGCGCCTGACCTCGGCGACAGTGCAATCACCGAGACCGCCGGCCTTGGTGGGTTCGCCATGGCGGCCGCTCCGGCCATCGTGCAGTTCGTCGGTGGTACACCGGCCGATGCCACCGAAAGCAGCCGCCGCATGCGCACCATCACCGTGGGAACGAACCCTGCGTTCACTCTCCCGGCGCTCGACTTTGGTCCGACCGCCGCGGGTATCGACGCTCGGCTCGTTGTCGACTCCGGCGTGTTGCCCATCATCAACACCGGCATCGCGCACCGCGACGCGGGCGTCGGCCAGATCGGCGCGGGCATCACCACAGCGCCCCTCGACTGCTTTGTCGCCGCACTCGATGCGCTCGCGCGTACCGTCGACATGGCGGGGTTGGAATGAGCCGTCTCGCCGTCGTCGCGCTCGGCGGGAACGCGCTCGTGCGAGACGACGCCCACCAGTCGATCACCGACCAGTACGAGACGGTGCAGTCGGTGGCGCCTCACCTCGTCGACCTCGTCGTCGGCGGGTGGGACCTGGTCATTACGCATGGAAACGGCCCTCAGGTGGGGTTCATCCTGCGGCGATCCGAGCTTGCCCGCAGCGAGGTCGCGCCCGTTCCGCTCGACTACGTCGTTGGCGACACGCAAGGCGCGATCGGCTACATGTTCCTCAAGGCGCTCGGCAACGAGCTACGTCACCGTGGGCTCGACAAGCGCGTCGTTGCCATCGTGACCCAGACCGTTGTGGCGGCGGACGACCCGGCGTTCGGTGCACCCACCAAGCCGGTTGGATCGTTCATGGACGAGGCGACGGCGCGGCGCCTCGCCGAATCGTTCGGCTGGACCATCGCCGAGGATTCTGGCCGTGGGTGGCGGCGCACCGTTGCATCGCCGTTGCCGGTGGAGATCGTCGAACTCGCGACGATCCGCTTCTTGTGCGAACAGGGGGTGCTGGTCGTGGCCGCGGGCGGCGGTGGTATCGCCGTCATCCGCGATGACGATGGTGATCTGGTGGGCGCCGAGGCGGTCATCGACAAGGACCTGGCATCAGCGCTCCTCGCAGCGGAGCTCGGCGCCGACCTGTTGATCCTTGCCACCGGTGTCGAACGCGTGGCCGTGGATTTCGGTACGCCCCACCAGCGATGGCTCGATGCGCTCACGGTGGCCGAAGCGACCGAATTGATCGAGGCAGGGCAGTTCGGCGAAGGGAGCATGCGCCCGAAGATGGAGGCGATGGTCGAGTTCCTGCGTCGTCGACCCGACGGTGCGGGCGTCATCACCTCGCCCGAGAAGTTGCACGACGCGCTCTCGCGCGGCACCGGAACCTGGATCGGGGCGTGAGGACTGCTGCGCACGCATCGCGGTAGTGTCCGGCTGTCCGCCGCTGTAGCGGGTACCGCACGGAGGTCGCCATGAGCCCGCAGCCGGAGGTCGTAGCCCGGGTGATGTTTGGCGAGGGACCGTCGTGGTGCGCGGACGGCACGATCGTGTGCACGTCGGTCGCCGAGGGCCGCCTGTACCGCGTGTGGCCGAGCGACCGACGAGCCGAGATCTTCGCCGACACAAAGGGTGGGCCCAACGCGTGCGCGCCTGCAGTCGATGGCGGGTTCTTGGTTACCCAGAACGGCGGCATCGACTTCAGTCTGTTCAACCTGCCCGGTTTTGAGGTGCTGCCCCCGCTTCGTTCGGTGACGCCGGGGCTTCAGTACGTGTCGCACGACGGCACGGTGAGTTACCTCGCGACGCGCGTCGATGATGGTTCAGCGATGAACGCCCCGAACGACCTCGTGGTCACGGCGGACGGCATCGTGTACTTCACCGATCCGGGCCGCCATCCGCTACCGGATCCGCCGATCGGTCGCATCTTGAAGATGACGCGCGATGGCGTGGTTTCGGTCGTCGACGCGCCGTACGAGTATTGCAACGGCATCGCGCTCGACCACGAAGGGACGCTCGTGGTCGTCGAGGCCGATGGTTTGTTGCGGCTTCATGGCGACGGGTCGCGCGAATGGATCGTCGAGCGGCTCGGCACGGCACCAGGCGACGGTTTTTGTGTCGACGTCGTCGGGAATGCCTACGTGTGCTGCACCACGGAAAACTGCATCAAGGTGCTCGATACAACGGGCGTGATGATCGAGCGGCTCGACATGACATCGCTCGCCGAGCACGGCATGGTCACGAACTGCTGCTTCGGCGGCGCAGATGGTCGCACGTTGTTCGCAACGCATTCCATTCCGGGGACGGTGGTTGCGTGGGACGGCCTGCCACACGCCGGTCGCGAGATCTACCCATGGCCGGGATTGTCGCTCTGACAGCGCACGCTCGCCTCAGCGGCCGGTCGACGCGCGCCGGTAGGCTGCGGAGATGGATCTTGCCGAGCTTTGCGATGTGTCACTGGTCGACAGCGAGGGCACCACGCGCCGTCTCGGTGACCTTTGGCAGGACCAGCCCACGGTGCTGGTCTTTCTCCGCCATTTCGGTTGACTCCACTGCCGCGAGCATGCCGCGCAGTTGCGCGACCGCGAAGACGAGATCACCGCACTGGGTGCACGCATCGTTGCCGTAGGCACGGGCGATCAGGGATACGCACAAGCGTTTGTGCGCGATGAGCGCATCCCGTTTCTGGTCCTCGTCGATGACGACTCTGCCGCGGCGAACGCCGCCTCGGTGCGCACCGTCAACTGGTTCCAGCTCCTGCATCCGCGCACGTGGAAGGCAACGCGCGAGACAACGAAGCGCGGCTATCACACGAAGAAGCCGGGCAAGCGTGTGCGCCAGATCGGTGCCACGTTCGTGATCGGTGCGGGCGACCGTGTGCGCTACGAGCATCTCGACGCCGACAGCACCGACCACGCGACCATCGACGACGTGCTCTCGGCGTTGAGCGCCAGTTGAGCTGAACCGCCCGGTCATCCACTGCGGTCAGAGCGCTGGGCGGGTCTCCGCTCCGGTGATCGTGAACGCGACCGAGCAGCGGAAGCCACCGATGATCTCGCGTGGCGCGAGCGCTGTGTGCTCCTCGAAATCGGACGC
>JAYUFA010000277.1:0-5148 GCA_043738925.1 Actinomycetota bacterium | reverse complement strand
TCATACCGGGCATCAACGTCTGACCACGGAGATCGACGACCTCATCGCCGGGCTCAATCGCGGCATCGGTCGATGTTTCGACGATGTCGCGGCCATCGACCACCACGCGTGTGCCCGTGGGCAGCACCGTTGTGCCGTCGAACACGTTGCCGTTCGTGAACACGATGCGTCCCAAGGGTCCCCCTCTGTTGATCTGCCGCGCCAGGCTACGCGAACGACGTGTTGGGGCGACGGAGCTGTCAAAACGAGAATTCTCGCCCACGAGTAGTCACCCATCCGCGTGCGTTCTAGCGTGGCCGACGATGGACACCGACACGCTCGAGACCTTCGACGACGAACGCATTGGCTGGACCAAGCAACGCATCGCCGCGCTGCTCGTGGTTCTCGCGCTCGCCGCGTTCTGGATCTGGGGCTTCAGCCCATGGGCGCCCTACAACAAGGCCGACGGCATTCACGACAAGGCGTTTCTCACCCACGCGAAGGCCGATTGCAAAACGATGCGCGACCAACTGGCGACGCTACCTACTGCGCGGTTGTCACACACGGCGAACGAACGAGCCGACGTGATCGCACAATCGGCGCCGATCCTCGCGACGATGGTCTCCGCATTGCGACGCGACGCCGCGGGGCTGCTGGGTCGCGACGCCACCTTGACCACGCAGTGGATCGACGACTGGGAGGAGTACTCCCGAAACCGCCAAACCTACGCCGCCTCGTTGCGGCTCGATGCACACGCCCAGTTCACCGTGACCGAGCGAAACCGTGGCCAGATCACCGAGACGATGGACGGCTTCTCTCGGGTGAACGATCTCGCAAGCTGTCTCGTACCGGGCGACGTCTAGTCGAGTGCCATGCGGCGACCGGCGCGCACAAGCCTGCGCACGCTGTCGTCGCAGCCGAACGCGTCGAGATCGTCCATTGTGCACCAGCGCAGGTCGGTCGACTCGTGGTTGCCACGTAGGAGCGCACCCTCCGGCGCCAGCACGAGGAAGCGAACATCATGATGCAGATGCGCGGTCTCATTCGGCGGGTCAACGCGATGCACGTCGATGTCGAGCACCGGAGTGGCGACCCGCAAACCGTCGATACCGGTTTCCTCCGATGCCTCGCGCAACGCGACTGCAGGCAGGTTCGCGTCGCCGTCGGCATGGCCGCCCGGTTGCAACCACTTGCGTAATTTGGCGTGATGGAGGAGCACGAAGCGATCGCGGCCGCGGTCGTAGACGAAAGCCGAGCTGGTCACATGACCGGGTACGCAGGTGCGCAGCAGCGCGTCGTCATGAGCATCGATAAACGTCAGCACTTGCTCACGTGCCACAGCGACCGACGCGTCATCACACGCCTGCACCTGCTGGCGCGCGTACGCGAGATCGGCGCGTGGATACAGGTCGGCGTGGTCGAGGATCTGCACGATCACCTCCGGGAGATACTGGGGTCGCCGTCGACATACCAACGCCACGGTAGGTCCGCACCGTGCGTCAGACCGATGCGGGTCGTGCAGACGACGCCCGTCGGCGGCACAGCACCATCGTCGACGATGCGCACCGGCGACAACGCTCGTGTGACATCGACTCCGTTCGCCGAGCCGTCGATGCCGAGGGCCGCACAGAGCTTGGCCGGGCCGTTGCAAAGGTCGCGGTCACGCCGCGCCGCCGGCCGCGCGGCGCGCATCTCATCGATGCCCCTCATGGGGCTGACCGCACGAACAAGCACCGCGGCCGCTACCCCCGGGCGCCGACACACGACGTTCGCGCACCAGTGCATGCCGTAGGTGAAGTACACGTAGAGGTGCCCGGCGGCGGCGAACATCAGCTGAGTGCGCGGTGTCGGCCCGCGGTACGCGTGGCTGCCAGGGTCATTCGCTCCGTCATAGGCCTCAACTTCAACGATGCGACCAGCCCCGCGCGCGGTCACCAGCACCTTGTGCAACAGCTCGGGCGCTACCACCACCGGATCTCGCTCGTAGAACGAGCGCGGCACGGCGCGAGTTCGCATGCTCAGGTGAGACGAGCGGCGTCCGCGGCAAGCTGCGCGCGGAAGCGTTCAAGCTGGACCGCAACTGCGGCGGGACCAGCGCCGCCCGGCGTTGTTCGGCGAGTTACCGACACACCGGGGGCGAGCAACGCGACGCCTTGCGCCCCAAGACGCGGTTCGGCTGCGACGAGGTCGACCAATGGGGCCTCGCCTTCGAGAGCGCGTCGCACGAGCGCTCCGACCACCGCGTGTGCGTCACGGAAAGGTGTTCCTTGCGCGACCAACATCTCCGCGAGATCGGTTGCCGCGGCGTAGGGCGTGTCGGCGGCGGCGCGCATGCGGTCGAACCGAAATTGTACGCTCGCCAACATCCCCTCCATCGCCGACAGCGCCAGCGTGATCTGCGAGACGGTGTCGAAGAGCGGCTCTTTGTCCTCTTGAAGATCGCGGTTGTACGCGAGCGGCAGTCCCTTGAGCGTGGCGAGAAGGCCGGTCAGGTTGCCGATGAGTCGCCCTGCCTTGCCGCGCGCGAGCTCGGCAATATCGGGGTTCTTCTTCTGGGGAAGCATCGAGCTTCCGGTTGAGAACGCATCATCGATACGCACGAACCCGAATTCGTCAGTAGACCAAAGCACAAGCTCTTCGCCGATCCGCGACAGGTGTACACCAAGCAACGTGAGTGCAAAGAGTGCCTCCGCGACGAAGTCACGATCGCTCGTCGCGTCGAGCGAATTCTCGAACCGTGCCGCGAACCCGAGGTCGCGCGCCACCCCATCGGGGTCGAGCGGCAACGATGAGCCTGCCAGCGCGCCAGCGCCGAGCGGCGAGACGTCACAGCGACGGCGCGCGTCGACCAACCGATCGATGTCACGCGCCAGCGGCCAAGCGTGCGCGAGTAGATGATGGGCGAGCAATACGGGTTGTGCCCGTTGCATGTGCGTGTAGCCAGGTAGGTACTCGGTACCTGCTTCCTCGGCGCGATCGAGCAGGACGCGCTGCAGACGCAGCACGCGGCGTGCAACATCGGTCAGCCGGGCTTTCGTATACAAGCGGAGGTCGGTGGCGATCTGGTCGTTGCGGCTGCGACCGGTGTGCAACTTTGCGCCCGCCGCCCCAGCGAGCTCGGTGACACGACGCTCGACGGCGGTGTGGATGTCTTCGTCGCTCGGCCGAAAGACAAACGTGTCGCCCTCGAGCTCGGCCTCGACGCGATCGAGCGCCGCGAGGACTGCGTCGTGCTCGTCTTCACGCAGGATGCCAACACGTGCCAACCCGCGCACATGCGCTCGCGAACCGACGATGTCTTCGCGGTAGAGCTGGCGATCGAATGGCAGCGAGACGGTAAATGCGAGGAGCTCGTCGGCCGGGCCGGCGGCAAACCGCCCATGCCACAGCGTCCCCGGGTCAGCGGGACGCCCCTGTGACAGCGTCTGCGCGTCGTCGGTGGGGTCGGCGGTCATGGTCGGAGAACCCTACAGTCCGGCGAGATCGCGCAGGAGCGAGGCAACCTTGCGACCGCCTGCCTCTTCGGAGGCGACGACGAGAAGGGTGTCGTCGCCGGCGATCGTGCCAATGATGTCCGCGATACCGGCGCGATCGAGCGCCGACGCCACCACGTGCGCCGAGCCGGGCGGCGTACGCAGAACGACCATGTTGCCTGACGCGACCACGTCGACCGCCCATTCACCCAACACGCGTCGCACGTGGTCTTCAGGCGCGACCTGGCTGTAGGACAACTCGGGTATCGCGTACACCGTCTCACCTCCGGGGACTCGGACCTTGATCGCGCCGAGGTCTTCTAGATCGCGCGACACGGTTGCTTGGGTGGCTGCGACACCGACGTCTGCCAACAGATCAACGAGCTGCGCCTGACTCGTTACGGCGTTGTCCGCCAGGAGGCGGGCAATGCGATGTTGTCGCTGCGTCTTGGTCATCACAAGGCCGCCTTGTCGGCATCGGTAGCGAGCAGAAACCAGAGCAGCGCGCGGGCTGTGTGCATGCGATTGGCCGCCTGTTGCCAGATGCGGCTGCGGTCACCGTCGAGCACCTCGGCAGTGACTTCTTCGCCGCGGTGCGCGGGAAGACAATGCAGAAACACCGCCGTTGGTGCCGCGAGGTTCATGAGCCGCGTGTCGACGCTGTATCCCTCGAAATCATGGTGACGCTCGCCGGCTTCGTTCTCCTGGCCCATCGACACCCAGGTGTCGGTCGAGACCGCGTCGGCTCCCGCGATTGCTTCGTCGGGGCGCGCGCACTGTCGCGGAAACGCCCCGGCGAGGGCGAGGCGATCGACCTCCTCGGCGGTGAATTCGTATTCGGGCGGCGGTGCCACGCGCACCGACATGCCGAGCATCGATGCGCCGATCGTGAGTGACCGGCACACGTTGTTCGTGTCGCCGATCCAAGCCAACGTGCGCCCAGCGAGGTCGTCGAACTCTTGTTGCAGCGTGAGTAGATCGGCAAGCGCTTGCATCGGGTGACCAAGATCGGAGAGCAGGTTGACGATCGGCACCGTCGATACGACGGTCATGCGGTCGAGCGTTGCGTGCGCGAAAACTCGCGCGGCGATCAGCGCGTGATAGCTCGCGAGTGTTCGGGTGATGTCTTCGACGCTCTCGCGGATATCGAGGCCGATCTCCTCGTTGCGGATCGTGACGGGGTGGCCGCCGAGTTGCACGACAGCCATCTCGGTCGCGTTGCGAGTACGCACCGAAGGCTTTTCGAACACGAGTGCCACGCCGCGATTGCTGAGTAGCGGCGGCAACGAGGGGCGCTTCGCGAGGGAAAGAACCGTGCGCAACTCATCAGGTTGCAGATCGTCAATCTCGAGGAAATGTCTCATGCGGAGCCACCAGCGAGAACGGCGGCCAGAATGCCGATCGCCTCGTCGATCTCCGCGTCGGTCACGATGAACGCCGGCGCGATCCGTAGCGCGGTGTTGGTTATGCCATTCAACACGAGGCCAGCATCGAGACACTGCGAGGCGACGTCTTTCGCGAGTCGACCGTCGAGTACTTCCGGATCGATTTCGATACCGAGCAGCAGGCCCAGGCCGCGCACGCGCGTGACGCCGTCGAGCGTCTTCAGCTTCTCGGTGATCAAGGCACCGCGTTCACTGGCAAGCGTCGGCGCGTCGATCGACTGCATCACCTGGAGCACGGCACGGGCTGCCGC
>JAYUFA010000276.1:0-5158 GCA_043738925.1 Actinomycetota bacterium | reverse complement strand
CGAAAACCGAGCAGAGAACCCGCCGAACGGACTGACCAGCACGACAGACGACCCGACAGCCACCAGCCATGACTCAGCTGCCGATTTTCAACACCCTGCTAACGCCGATAGGTAGGTATCGGCCCGGCTCATCACCGACAAGGGGTGAGCGGCCGGATCCTAGCGCCCTATCTGCCGATCTCGCGCGCGTCGATATGCGCTCGCAGAGTCCGTTGCGCTGGCGCGCCGGAGCGGGCGGGCGCTGCGTTGGTGGCGAGGACGCACGGTTTGCTGGTAGTCCCGCCGGCTCTACTCGCTTCTGGGTTACTGACGATGTCATGTGGCAGCGTGTGTCGTCGTTGCCCAGCGGCGCGGCTCAAATCCCGATTCGACGATTCGGAGCAAGCCGGCGACGTCCCTGTTGGCCAAGCCGGTCGCTATGTCCCTAACCGGACAATCGCAGACTGTGAACGATGTCGTCGGCGTGTCCCACCAGCGCCGCGGGAATCGTAAGCTCGGCCCAGGCCTGGGTGAGGTCGTCGGCCTTCCAGCCGACGGTGGTGTCACCGCCGGCATCGGTCACCATCCAGCCCACTCGCGACTGTATTGCGACCGTGTGGGGCTTGCCTCGGGAGAGAAGATTTGAGAACTCTGCTCCCGAACTGTGCTCGAGCACCAGTAGCACGATTTGTTGGCCGGCGTCGTTCCAAGTGCGTGTCCGACTGCGACGTATGCCGGCTCGCTCGTGAGCTACGAGTTGAATGCCGGGATCGTGCAGCTCGTAGGAGGCCTGAGCGGGCGTGGTGATGTCGAGCGCCCGTTGGACGAACTGGTCGCGTCGGGCGGCCGAGCTCTCGGGTGGAGCCGCGCCATACCAATAGGCGTTCATCAGCCACACGCTCCGGTCGGGATGTTCCCACCACAGAACCGAGGAGACCGCGCCTCCCGGTAGCGCCGATTCGCCATACCATGCCGTGCCGCGAGCAACTGGAAACGTCGTGATCTGTGTTGTCTGCTCGCGAAGTCCATACGGACCCCCTCGCTCGCCAGGAAAAGCGGTCAGCGATAGGTATGTGCCGTCGTCGCCGACCCAAAGTGCGGCGTCAGCGCCTTTGGCAATCCCGGTCTCGTCGTTGGTCAACCGTGCCGTGGCCGACGGGAGATCATAGGTCGGCACTGGTTCTTTCGGAAGTGTCTCGGGTGGTTGGTAGAAGGCGATGCGGATCTTCGACGTGTTGTCGTCAGTGACGAACACGTACCGATCGCCCGACCACGTTCCAAACGGAAATGCGTTCACCTTCGCCACCGTCTCGGTCCAGGTGTCCATAATGGGTTCATAGTCGACGACGGAACCTTTGACGACGCCCAGGATCGTGCTACCAGTCCATACGAAGCCGAGGCCGGGATGTGACGGACCAGGCGCCAACATCTGCCACGTGTCAGTCACCGGACGGTACGCGGCCGACTCGCTGAGTCCTTGCGTGTTGGCGCCGCCAAGGAACACGACATCACCAGCACTGCCGGTCCACACGCTTTTCGGCTGAGCCGACTTCAGGGGCGATGGCGCCATAGCGCGCCATTTGTCAAGGACCGGGTTAAAGGCCGCACCGTCACCGTTGCTCCACACGATCAGCTCCGTGTCGGTCCAAGTTGCGTTGTCAATGGGCCGCGAGGCGATCGGGGCCTCTGGTAGCAGCCGCCATTGTTCGCTCTTCGGATCGAAGGCCGCACCCTTGGACCCAGCCGGCCCACCCCAAACGAGCATCTCGGTTCCTGTCCACACGGCAGCCGAGCCAACGGCTGAAACCTCCGCCGGTGCATCGGCCATCTTGGTCCACGCACCGGAGGATGGGTTGAAGAGTGCCCCGTCGTGCAGCCCTTGACCTTGGTCGTCAATGCCTCCCCAGATCACGACGCGCGACCCGGTCCACACTGCCTTGGCCGACCGGCGCCCGGCAATCGGGGCACTGTCGATGACCTTCCAAGTGTCCGTGGCCGCGTCGTAGACGGCTCCGTCGTCGCCGGCAGGCTGAAGGCGACCCGTGTTGTCATACGACGCTCCGCCCCACAGCACGACACCGGAGCCGTCCCAGAGGAACACGCCGCCATTTCGGATGCCGGTCGGGCCTTCGCGGCTCAGGGCCCAGCCAGGTGCGATCTCGACCGCTTCATGCGTCGCCGGCGTCGACCGGCGGACGTCGACGAACACGATCGTGCCCGCGATAGTCGCTAGAAGCACCGCGGCCACTGCGGCCACGACGAGCAGACGTCGCGGACGACGTACCACGGGCTCGACCAGCACGGCAACGAATACGGCTTCATCTGGCGGCTCGACATCGACGGATTCAGCGGCGTAGTGCAATGCCAGGCTCAATGTTGCGCCGAACATCTCCTCGAGTTCTTGTAGATCGTCGATCACGAGAGCTCTCCCTTCAAGTTGATCAGGGCGCGTCGCAGGTCGGAACGAACCGTGCTCGCCGGCCGACCGATGACCGCTGCGATGTCGACCAGAGCAAGGTCGGCGTAGTACCGCAACACGACGACGGTCCGCTGCGCCGTTGGAAGTGATTGCACGAAATGCCAGACGCCGTCGAGCTCAGGCTCACCGTCGTCACCGCGAGTGACAGGCAGCGGATGCCTGGCCAGCCGGAACGCCTTCCGATGCGAATCGTTGGCGCGATTCACCACAGCTCGACGCAAATATGCGTGCGGATCGTCGATCGCCGCCCACCGGCGGCTCGCCGACGCGAACGCTGACTGAACGATGTCGCGGGCCTCCTCGCGATCGCCGACCAGCAGAAAGGCCAACCGAACGAGCGGTCCAGACAACGATCGGAAGACCTCCTCGATCTCCGCTGATCCGCTCGACACCTCGCTCACACCGCTCCAGTCGTACGGCCAACGAAAAACGTTGCACTTCGCATTGCGGTCGAATCCCCGTCGGCCTTGCGAGATTGGCCCCCTGCCACCTTGAAAATGGCGCAACACCACAACGACGTATCAGGAATGTATCAATGCACCGTTCGCTCTCGGTGGCGAGTTCTCCTACGACAATCTCTATGCCGCGGACGCCGTTTCGGCCCTGTTGTATTCCGGCGATGTCGCCGCGCAGATACGACATCTACCGGACGGAGCGATGGTGACGCTGCGCATCGTTCAATAGCGCAGATCTGCCGATCGGAGAGGGCCGGGACGCTTGGCGGGCTGAGGCACCGAAAGGCACTCGCGATGGAACCATGGGCGCGGTCGTAGTGTCCGTACCGGATGAACTCTCGAGCAACCATCGTTTGCGCCGCGCTGTTGATCGTGGCCGCGTGTTCGGGGAATGGGAATTCGCTCTCGCCTACCACCGCGTCGGCTGCGCCTGCCGTTTCTGGCGCCGTCGACGGTTCTGTTTCCGCGGCAACCGGCGTGCCTGCAGTATCGGGAGCTACGACTACTACTACTACGACGACGACGTGTGATTCGGCAACACCCACGATCGAGAAGGCAACGTCACCGACGGAGGTGCAAGGCGAGGCGACCGGTGGGACCGTGTACGGCTTGTTGTTCCTCACCCATTCACCTCCCATTCGTGTCGGCGAAGAGGTGAAGATCGTCTGGCGCATCACAGGCAAGGGGAATCTCACGATCACCTACGAGTCACCGAGTGCGCGACCGGGAGTGTTGACTTTCGGCCCGACGCCCCATGCCGGCAGCACGTACACCCGACCAGGCGATGAATGGGGGGCGGGGTTCCTCTTCGACGAGCGGGGGTGCTGGCACATCCATCTCGAACGTACGACGGTTTCGGGCGACGTTTGGGTCGATGTGGCGGCTTCTTGAAGGGGTACATATCTGCCGCTCTGCGCTCGTTCTGCAACGGCGAAGTGCACCAGCCGTGATGCGCACCGGGTGCGGTTTCGTTGCCGATGCCGCTGCTTCACAGTGAGCGGGCGAGTAACGTCGGTTGGGTTGTGCGGCAAGGGGGCACCGTGGACGACGCGAAACGCCGGGCGCAATTCACTCTCGACGCGGCTGCCGAGTTCGTCGATGGCCCGGGGTTGGGGTGCTGGGATCGCTTCGGCCCGCACGGTCGGTTCGTCGCTGTTGGTCTGACCGACGTACTCGTCGTTTTGGGTCGGAGCATATTGGGGTGGGCTGCTTGCCATTCGGTGGACTCGTCGTCGGTCGTCCCAGGGTGCGCTGGCCCTCGCGGAGTGTGTGGCCTGATTGGTCGTAGCTTCGGGCATCGTTGTTCCCGTAGCGTTCGGGTCGGTAGCCGATGACTCTGCCTATCTCGTCACCAGTGTCGGGACCGACGCGCCGAGGTGGCGGGCTGTCAGGCGTCGATTCAGCGGATGCCGACCTTGTCGTTCCGATCGGTGGCGTTGGTCTCGAGCGACTGTCTTGGCGACACATCGTGTTGCCGTGGGTTGTGTCTCGTCTGGTCGCTATCGCCGCGTTGACCGGCGTGGATTCCGTAGCGCGGGGTCGCTTGGACCTCTCTGCGCTTGCGGACTGGGACAGCGGATGGTACCTCGCTATCGCTCAGCATGGTTACGGGCACGGCCCGGTCCCGGCGCACTGGGTACCGAACAACTGGTCGCGGTGGCCGTTCTTCCCCCTTCTCCCTGCCGTTACCCGCATGGCGATGTCGGTCGGGGTTCCGGCGATGGTCGCGATTGTCTCGATCAACAATGTCGCGTTCCTCGTCGCGTTGGCTGGCGTGTACAGACTGGCCTCGCGGCACATGGGCGGCGACGTCGGAGTGTGGGCGGTGTGGGCGCTCGCGCTGTTTCCGGGCTCGATCACCTCGGTGATGGGGTATCCGGGCGGCATGTTCGTCGCCGGGTCGGTCTGGGCGTTCGCGCTTGTCGACGACGAACGCTTCGTGCTCGCCGGTGTCGCGTTACTTGTGGCGGTGGCGAGCCGTCCAAACGGCATCATCGTGGCCGTCGCGCTACTGCCCGCCATCGTCGCCGTCGCTCGCCGGACCGGTCCGTGGCTGGGCGCAGTCGCGAAAGTGAACTTCATGGCCGCCGGCTTCCTAGTGGGCTGGTCGATCTGGCTGTATCGCACGACCGGCGATCCCCTGGTTTTCCTCCATGCCAAGTCGGCGTGGTTGGAGAAGTCGGTCATCGATTTTGTCCGCCAACCGAACGGTAGCGGCATCGTTCACCTGTTCTTGGCGGCGATC
>JAYUFA010000275.1:0-5160 GCA_043738925.1 Actinomycetota bacterium | reverse complement strand
TTGCTCGCTGAGACGCGACCATCGCAAACTCGGTGGCAACGAACACACCGTTGAGGAGTACGAGGAGCATCGCTGCGAGCACCGAGAATCCGCTCATGATGCTGATGCCTTGCCGACGTCTTCATGCGGCGCTTTGGGCGCAACGAGCAAGACGGTCGCGACCCGCAGGCGTTCCATGGTGACGACTCGCAATTCCCAACCGTCGTGCTCAAACGCTGCGCCGGGTTGCGGAATGCGACCCAGGCGATCGAGAACAAAGCCGGCAAGCGTTTCGTATTCGCCGTCGGGCAGGGCGAATCCGCAGGCATCAGCGACCTCATCGCGATGGAGGCCTCCTGACAACGTCCAAGGCCCACCGCCATCGTGAGCGGCCGCCGGCTCGGGCGTCGCGTCGTCGTACTCGTCGTCGATTTCACCGACCAACTCCTCGAGCAGATCCTCCAACGTGATGATGCCCGCCGTGCCGCCATGCTCGTCGACAACCACTGCGAGATAAGACTGCGAGGCATTGAAATCCGCGAAGAGCTCATCAAGGTCGCGTGCTTCCGGTACGGCCAATACCGCGGTCATGATCGACTCGACACCTGTCTGGGCGCGCGCTTCGGGCGTGAGTCCGAAGATCGACTTGACGTGGACGACGCCAACGATGTCGTCAAGATCCTCGTGATACACGGGCAAACGCGAGTAGCCGGAGTCCACAGCAAGCTCAACCAGATCTGCGACAGTCGCATCGTCCGCGATAGCCACAACTTGCGTTCGAGGTGTCAACGCATCCGCAGCGGTCTTCTCGCCGAAGCGAATCGATCGTGTGAGCAGCGTCACATCCTCGGGTGCGAGCGCACCCTCCTCGCCCGATACGCGAAAGAGCAGTGCCAACTCGTCGCGCGACCGAATACCGCCGAACTCGCTGCGCGGTTCGATACCGAGAAGCCGCACACAACGATTCGCGACACGCTCGAAGAACGCTATGACCGGCCGCGCGAACGCACCGTAGAGACGAATACCAGGCGCGAGCAATCGAGCGCTGCTGTTCGCATACGCGATGGCCACCTGCTTCGGGACGAGTTCCCCCAACACCATCTGAAGCACCGTCGCTATAGCGAGGGCGATCACTACCGAAACGACGCGCGGAGGGTGCCCGAGCGCGGGATCGACCAGCGCCGTCACCGCTGGCTCGGCCAGGAAACCCAACATCAGCGAGGTCACCGTGATGCCCATCTGCGCGCCTGACAAGTGGAACGAGACGTTGCGAAGCAGCCCCGCCGCACGCTCGGCCTTGCGATCACCTTCAGCTGCGACGCGTTCGAGCGAGACACGGTCGGCGGCAACGAGACTGAACTCGGCGGCAACGAACAACGCGTTCAACACGATCAGCAACGCGCTCGCCCCGAGGCGCAAGGCGGTATCGATGTAGGCCTTCCTCAGCCGGCGGACACAACGCCGAAGTACTCGGCAGGCGTCATCGTAACCCGCGTCGGTTGTGACCCAGATATAGTTCGATGGCCGAACTGTGTCGGTAGCGAACTACCGCAGCGAGACAACGAAAGACTTCATGGCCGATCGAAAGAAGCCCGCCCCATCGCCGCTGTCCGAAGTGACCGTCGATGCCGCCCGGGCCATCGTTCGGCTCAGCCGGCGCCTCGAAGTGGCGCTCGCCGAGGTCGACCTGACGTTGTCGCAATATCGGGTGCTCGTCTTTTTGGCCAACGGCGAGTCGCGTCCGTCGCGCATCGCGCCGAACGTGAACGTGACCCGACCCACGGTTACGGCGCTCGTCGACGGGCTCGTGACGCGCGGTCTGGTCGACCGCCAACCCGATGACCACGATCGCCGCCGTGTCCGCCACAAGGTGACGGCGGCAGGCAAGCGCGCTTTGGCCGAGGCCGATCGCGCCGTCGACGCACACATGCGTGTCCTCAGCGGGTATCTCGACGAGAAGTGCGCCTTGGATGCCCTGCGTGGACTCGCTGTATGGCACAGCGCAATGGACGCGGCGATCGCTGCCGTCAGCCCGGCCGATGCCGAGACCCGACGCGGCGTTGCGCACGACGACACCCCACGACGAGAGGTGGCCCGATGATCGATCATTCCGCGCTCACCGCCACGCGCTACGAGCCCGTAGCGATCGAGCTCCGCTATCAACCGCCGCGTGCCGGCATCGATCCCGATACCTCGCTCGGTTGGGTCGGACGAGTAATGCCTCTGCTGCGCTCGCGCTGGCAGGCCTTCGGGCTCGCGATCGGCATCGGCGTGATCGCGTTGGTCGTGCAAGTGCAGATCCCCAGCGTGCTGCGTAGCGGTATAGACGGCGCACTCACGAATCACAACGGACGCCTCGCTCACTACGTGTGGATCTTGGCCGCGTTGGCGCTGGCGCGTTTCGTCACCGGCGCGTTCTACCGCTACTTGCTCTTTCGGGCCGGCTATCTCTTCGAGACTGACCTGCGCGCGATCATCTACGAGCATCTGACGCGCCTGTCGTTCGGCTATTACGACCGCACCCAATCGGGTCAGGTCATCTCCCGTGCGAACAGCGACATCCGCTCGATCCAGCTGCTGTTGACGTTCGGTCCCCTGGTGATGATGTCGGGTCTCACGTTCGTGTTCGCCTTCCTCAAGATGCTTCAGATCAACGTAGGTCTGTCACTCGTCGCGATGTCCACCATGCCGCTCGTGTACCTCACCGGTTCAGCCCTGCGTAAACGCGTGTTTCCTTTGAGCTGGCTCGTCCAGGCACGCATGGCCGATGCAGCCACCATCGTCGACGAGAACATCAACGGTATTCGTGTCGTGCAGTCGTATGCCGCCGAGAAGCAACAGATCACGAACCTTGCTCGCGCGGCCGAGCGGCTGCGGTGGGCGTCGGTTGCCACCACCAACGCACGGGCGCGCTGGAACCCTCTGGTTGAGTCGTTGCCACGTCTCGGCGCCGCCGCAGTGCTGCTCTACGGCGGCATCCTTGCGATCGACGGCAAGGTCACCATTGGCACACTCATCGCGTTCAATGCCTACATCATCTTGCTGCAGACGCCGTTTCGCATGCTCGGCTTCGTGCTCATCCAGTGGCAGCGAGCCTCGGCGTCGGCGCAGCGCATCTTCGAGATTCTCGACGAGGTGCCGGAGATCGTCGACGCGCCTGACGCGGTCGATCTCGAAACTCCGGTCGGCCGCATCGACTTTCACGATGTCCATTTCCGCTACTCGCCGCCCGGCACACCCGACGACCGCCGCGGGCCGCTCGTACTCGATGGTGCGTCGTTTTCGATCGCGCCGGGCGAACGTGTTGCGGTGGTTGGTCGCACCGGTTCGGGTAAATCGACCATCGCGCGTCTTCTGCCGCGCTTCTACGACGTCGAGTCGGGCGCAATCACTATCGACGGCATCGACGTGCGAACCGTCAAGCTCGCCGCGCTGCGTCACCACGTCGGGCTTGTGCTCGACGAGCCGTTTCTGTTCTCGGTGTCGCTGCGCGACAACATCGCGTACGGCAATCCGACAGCGCCATTTGATGAAGTCGTCCAGGCCGCGAAAGCCGCACAGGCGCACGAGTTCATCATGGCGTTACCCGGCGGTTACGACACGGTGGTCGGCGAGCGCGGGTACACCCTGTCAGGCGGACAACGCCAGCGAATCGCGATCGCGCGCACGCTGCTCGTGAACCCGCGCATCCTCGTGCTCGACGATGCCACCAGCGCGATCGACGTGTCCACGGAGGAGTCGATCCACGAGTCGCTGCACACGCTGATGCAAGGACGCACGACGCTCGTGATCGCGCATCGACTCAGCACGATCAGTCTGGCCGATCGTGTACTGCTCCTCGAAGGCGGCCGCATCGTGGCGTCGGGTACGCACAACGAGTTGTTGGCGACCGAGCCTCGCTACGTCGACGTGCTTGCCCACGTGGAAGGTGACCGCGCACAGAGCGCCGAGGCCAATCGCGATCAGAACGACGAGGACCGCTGATGGGCTTCGGACCAATGGGTGGCGGGTTCGGCGGCGGACCGTCCTCAGTGCAAGCCAACGCGGCGGCGGGCCTGCCCTTTGCCGGTGTGCCCGGGCCGCTTCAAGACGCCGTCGAAAAGGTGCTCGAGACCGAACCCGAGCACGCCGAGCCGATCATCACCTTCGACCGAGCGAACTACGACCGTCGCCCGTTCGGCCTGCGCACCTTCCTGCGCCCCGAGGCCCGCAGCTTGAGCGGCGTGTTCGTCCTCGTGCTCATCGAGACCATCTTTCTGCAAGCGGGTCCGCTGCTCACCAAGATCGGCATCGACAGCGGTATCAGCAAGCACAAGCGATCGGTGCTTGTCGCCGTGTCGATCGCGTATGTCGTGTCCATCGTCATCACCGCGGCGGCAAGCTGGCTGCGCACCGCGTACACGGGGCGTCTCGGTGAGAAGCTGATGTATCAGCTGCGAGTGCGAGTGTTCTCTCACTTGCAACGGCAGTCGCTCGGTTATTTCACGAACGAAAAGGCCGGCGTGTTGATGACGCGCATGACGAGCGACATCGAGGCGCTCACGCAACTCTTCCAGGAAGGCCTCGTCAACTTCGCCGTGCAGGCGCTCACGCTCGTCGTGATCGCGGTGGTCCTGTTCACGCAAAGCGTGCCTCTTGCGTTGCTGACGCTGCTCGTGGTCGTGCCCGTCACGTTCCTCATGAGCATCTGGTTCGGCAAGGTCTCCGAGATCGGCTATCGGCGTGTGCGTGACCGCATCGCCGACGTGCTGTCCGACATTGCCGAAAGCCTGGCCGGCATTCGCGTGATCGCCGCGTACAACCGTCGCCGCCATAACACGGTCCACCACATCAACGTCGTCGGCGAACACCTCGACGCGAACCTTTACACCACTCGGGCAAGCGCGATCTACGCGCCAGGCACCGAAGCCGTCGGCACCGTCGCACAGGCCATTCTGTTGCTCATCGGCGGCCACATGGTGCTGAGCGGTCAGCTCCAGGTAGGCACGTTGGCGGCGTTTCTGTTGTACGTCGGCAATTTCTTCGCGCCGATTCAACAGCTCGTGCAGCTCTACAGCTCTTACCAGGCCGGCCAGGCGTCGATCCGCAAACTTCGTGAACTTTTGGTCACCGAGCCCGAGGTCGCCGAGCGCCCCGACGCGTACGTGCTCCCTCCCTTAAAGGGCGAGATCGTGCTCGACC
>JAYUFA010000274.1:0-5171 GCA_043738925.1 Actinomycetota bacterium | reverse complement strand
GCGTCGGCGGATCAAGCTATGGCATCGTCGAAGGCAACACCCTGCGCAACGTCGGCGATGACTGCTTCGCTGTGGTCAGCTATATCGCCGAGCGCGCGATCTCCAATCACATCACCATCCGCAACAACTCGTGCGTGGGTGGCAAGGCCCGCGGCGTTTCCGTGGTCGGCGGTTCCGACGTGCTGATCCAGGGCAACACCATCGAGGCGTCGGGTGCCGCGGGCATCTATCTGGCGAGCGAGCCGAGCTACAACACCTACGCGGCCAAGCGCGTCACCGTGGTCGGCAACACGCTCCGGGGCGTGAACGTCAACCCCAACATCCGTCATGGTGCGGTCTTCATCTGGGGCCGGGCTGGTTCGGCCACCACAGCCGACGGCGCGACCTCCACGCTACAAAACGAAGATCTCCTGATCCAGGGCAACACGATCATCGACACTGTCGGCGGCACCGCGCACATCGTGGCGCAGGGAAGCGACAGCTACCGGGTCAACATCGTCAGCAACGTCACGCAAGGGTCGCTGCGCCACTCCTACATCGAAATGGCCGGCGATCAGTACAACCTGGTGCACGAAACGCACAACGGTGCCGCAGTCGACGATCACGTCGGCAACGCCTCGATCTTGCCCTGATCGCCACCACGTGGCGGCCGCGCACGGCGTAGCGTCGGCCCATGACCATTGTGCTCGCCGTTGCTGCAGTCGCCATTCTCATTGCGCTGTTCCTGGTGCTGTCCTCCATCACCGTTGTCGGCCCGGCCGAAGTCGGGCTGGTCACAAAGAAGCTCGGCCTCAAAGGGCTCGACCAGGGCAACCCGATAGCGCTCAATGGCGAAGCCGGATATCAGGCCGATCTCCTGATGCCCGGGCTTCGATTTCGCCTGCGCCCGATCTACGGCGTCAAAAAGTACCCGTGGGTGCAAGTGCCGGCCGGTGAGATCGGCGTGGTCATCGCTCAGGTCGGCGCGGCCCTGCCGATCGGCGCGAAGAGCGGCGTGTACAAGTCGATCTTCGGCAACTTCGCCGACGTCCGTTCGTTCTTGTTGAACGAGGGACAAAAGGGCGTGCAGCGTCCGGTATTGCCACCGGGAACACTTCTGCCCATGCACCCGGTTGCCTTCGTGGTGATCACCGCGCAGCAGGTATTCGGTGAGCCGGTGTCCAGCGACGTTGCCACGCGGGCAGGCAAGGGTGGACTGACGCCGGGCACGTTCGGTCTGTCGCCCGAGCATCTGCGCGTGGTCGAGATCATGACGCAACGCGACGTCGACGTCATCGGCATCGTCACCACGCTCGAAGGTGACCCCTTGCCGTCAGGCGACATAGCGAACCGGCTCGGCGGCTGGGTGGACATCGCCGCGATGGAGATCGGTACCGCCGAAAGGGCCGTGGCAACCGACGCCGAGGTGATCGAGGTGCTGCTCGGCAGCAAGAACAATCTGCACAACAACTATCAAGACTTCCAAAGGTTTCTCGACAACGGCGGCAGGATCGGCTTGCAGCACGACCCGCTCCTGTACGGCGCCTATCTGCTCAACCCGTTCCTCGTGCGAGTCGAGCTCGTACCGATGCTCGTGGTGAACCAAGGTCAGGTCGCCGTCGTCAAGGCCTTCGTCGGCCTGCCCACGCTCGACACGTCGGGCGCCGAGTTCAAGTTCGGATCGATCGTGCGCCCTGGCCACCGTGGCATCTGGCAGGAGCCGCTGCGCACCGGCAAGTACCCCATCAACCCGCGCTGCTACGCCGCAGAGATCGTGCCCACATCGATCCTGACGCTGAACTGGGCAACGGCCGTGTCGCAGGCCCACAACCTCGACGCCCACCTGTCCCCCATCGAAGGCAAAACACGCGAGGGTTTCGTGTTCACCATCGATCTGCAAGTACAGATTCACGTGCCGGACACACGCGCACCAAAGGTGATCTCGATGGTCGGCACCATGCAGAACTTGGTGAACGAGGTGCTGCAGTCGGCGGTGGGCAACCACTTCCGCAACACGCTGCAGCGTCTCGAAGCAGTCACGTTCATCGAAACCCGCGACCAAGTACAGGCGTCGGCACTCGAGGCGATCACGCACTACCTCAACGCCTACGAGGTCGAGACCCGCGGCGTGTACATCCAAGACGTCACCTTCCCCGAGGAGATGGTGCAGGTCCTGACGCAACGCGAGATCGCCAATCAGGAAAAGGCCACCTTCGAGGAACAACAACGCGCGCAGCTCGTGCGCATCGACCTCGAAAAGGCGCGCGGTGTTGCTGACATGCAGGCCCAGCTCGCGCAGGCGCAGGTATCCGTCGACATCAACAAGAGCCAGGCCCAGGCGCGCGAAGCCCAAGCCGTAGGCGAGGCCGCGTATGTTGAAACCACCGCGCGGGCGGAGGCGTCGAAGATCTCGATGATCGGCCACGCCGATGCCACCCGCGTCGAGGCCGTCGGCCTGGCCGAAGCCACCGCAGTCCAAGCCAAGGGCTTGGCCGAGGCCACCCGCGTCGAGGCCGTCGGCCTGGCCGAGGCCAAGGCGGTGGAGGCAAAGGGCCTCGCCAACGCGCAAGGCTTCGAGGCGCAGAAGCAAGCGTTGGGCCCCATGGCCACCGCACTCGTCGCCGTCGTCAACGCCATCGCCGCAGGGCGAATCGACGTGATGCCCGAGATTCTGGTCACGGGCGGCGGTGGCAGCCCGCTCGACGGACTCGCGGCCACCTTGATGCGCTACCTCAACAACAACGCCGCGCTGGACTCGAACACTGTCCCCTCCCTCGAACCCGCAACTGAACCGGCCGCGTAGCAAGCCGCACACGACGATATCGAAGGAGAGTTCATGAGCTTGCTCGGCAACCGGGTCCTACGAACCGAAGACCCGAAGTTCCTCACCGTGGGCGGCGACTACGTCGGTGACGTCAAGCTCACCAACGCGGCAAGCGCTGTGTACGTGCGAGCAACTGTCGCGCACGCACGCATTGTGTCGATCGACACCACCGACGCGGCCGCCATGCCGGGCGTGCTCGTGGTGCTCACCGAGGCGGACCTTGACCTTCCGATGATGCCACCGCCGTTCGGCCCGGGCATGTGGCCCGAAGCCTTCGATCGGCCACTCCTCGCCAAGACAACGGTGCGTTTCGTCGGCGAACCAATCGCCATCGTGGTGGCCGACAATGTGTACGCCGCGGCCGACGCGGCCGAGGCCGTCGTCATCGAGTACGACACCCTCCACGCGGTGGTCACCCTCGAAGATGCGCTGCGCGACGAGGTGCTGCTCTTCCCCGAAGCCGGCACGAACACTGCGGCCGCGATCCCCACCGGGATGGTCGCCGATACGTCCGGGTGCGATGTCGTCATCCATCAACGCATCGTGAACCAACGCGTGGCCGCCGCGCCGATCGAGCCCCGAACCGCGGCCGCTTATTGGGACGCCGGACGTCTCGTGCACTATGCGTCGAGCCAAGGATCGCACTTGGTGCTCGGCGCGCTCGCGAAGATCTATGGCCTCACACCCGACAAGGTCCGCGTGATCACGCCCGACGTCGGCGGCGGCTTCGGCGCGAAAGGTGTGCCGAGCCCCGAGGAAGTGCTCATCGGCGAGTGCGCACGTCGCGTCGGGCGCCCGGTGCGCTGGAGCGAAACTCGCACCGAAAATATGACCGCCATGGTGCACGGCCGCGGACAGATCCAACAGATCACCATCGGTGGCACGCGCGACGGCAAGGTGCTCGCGTTCGGCCTCGAGGTGTTGCAGGAGGCCGGTGCCTACCCCGCGCTCGGCACGATCTTGCCGGGCGGAACGTTCCTCATGCATTGCGGCGTCTACGTGTTCCCGAGCACCGGATTCGACTCGAAATCGCTCGTGAGCAACACCACGCCGATCGGCGCCTACCGCGGTGCGGGCCGCCCTGAAGCGGCGGCAGCCATCGAGCGCGCGATGGACCTCTTCGCGGTCGAGATCGGCATGGACCCCGTCGCCGTGCGCCATCAAAACTTCATCGCGCCATTCATGGATGGCTACACCACTCGCAGCGGCGCGAAGTACGACTGCGGTCGTTTCGGCGACGCCCTCGATCTGGCGGTCGATCGTGCCGGCTATGCGGCGCTGCGAGCCGAGCAAGAAGCGCGCCGCGCTGGCGGTGACCGCAAGGCACTCGGTATCGGCGTCGCCTGCTACGTCGAGGTGACTGCGCTCGGCGGTGGCCCGGCGGGCATCACCGAAAGCGGGTCGGTCGAGCTGCAAGCTGACGGCAGCATCATCGCGAAGACCGGTTCGACGCCCTACGGCCAAGGCCATGAGACAACATGGGCGATGCTCATCAGCGACGCGACCGGCGTACCGATGGACAAGATTCGCGTGCTGCATGGCGACACCGACGTGATCGCGTCGTCGGGACTCACCGGCGGTTCGCGCTCGGTACAGATCGCCGGCTCGGCCATCAGCGATGCCGCCGCGCGATTGTCCGAGAAGGCGCGCGCGTTGGCCGCCGATCTCCTTGAAGCAGCGCCAGGCGACGTCGTGCTCGACACCGCGAGTGGCAACTTCCATGTGCAGGGGACACCGGCCAAGTCAGTCGCGTGGCCCGACATCGCGACCGCCGCGAACGCGTCAGGCTCGCTGCTCTTTGCGGACAACGAGTTCGCACAAGCCGGCCCCAGCTTTCCGTTCGGCGCACATATCGCGGTCGTCGAGGTTGACCTCGATACCGGCCAGGTGACGTTGCTCCGCCACATCGCGGTCGACGACTGCGGCACGATGATCAACCCGCTGCTGGTCGAGGGACAGGTGCACGGCGGCCTCGCGCAGGGCGCTGCGCAGGCGTTGCTCGAAGAGGTGCGCTACGACGCCGACGGCAATCCGCAGACTTCCAACTTCGCGGACTATGCCGTGATCTCCGCGACCGAGTTGCCGAGCTTCGAACGTGTCGAGATGGAGACGGCATCGCCGCTCAACCCACTCGGAGCAAAGGGCATCGGCGAGTCGGGCACCATCGGCGCAACGCCGGCCGTGCAGAACGCCGTCATCGACGCGTTGTCACACCTCGGTGTGCGCCACATCGACATGCCGTGCACGCCCGAGAAGGTGTGGCGCGCGCTCGACGTTGCAGCACCTCGTTGATCTCGCGGCGGGCGTTCCTGGCGGGCGTCGCCGCTACCCCGCTTGTCGCCACACTCGGCGCATGCAGCACTGGCTC
>JAYUFA010000273.1:0-1947 GCA_043738925.1 Actinomycetota bacterium | reverse complement strand
GAAGTCGCACCGACTGTCGAGCAGTTCGAGCGACCGTTGCCGCCGCGTCGCCGGGTCGAGAGTGTCGTGCAATCGGATGTCGTACGACGACCCACCGGCTCCACCCGCCGAGGTGCAGCCGATCACCAGCCGGTCGACACGCGACGGGTAACGCAGGGCCACATGCTGCGCGACCATGCCGCCGAAGGAGAATCCGACGAGGTGCGCCCGATCCCACCCGAGTGCGTCGAGCAAACCCACCGCGTCGTCGGCATAGTCGGCCATCGTGTACGGCTTGTCCGGCTTGCTGGTTTGACCCAGGCCACGCTGATCGTACGACAAGGTGGTGAAGCTTGACTCGAGAGCGCCCTCGGCACGTATCGGGTTGGAGCGCAGGTCGTTGCCCGAGCCGCTGATCGACAGCACGCGCGGCCCTTTGCCGTAGAGCTCGAAGTAGATGTCGATGTCGCGAACGCGCTGAAAAGGCACGCCAAAAAGCTACTCGACGAACACCACCCGGTGATCAGCGCTTGGACAGGTCGAAAGCGAGGTTGCCGTGGCCCTTGGCGGTGAGCATCGCGGCGTCGGCGCGGGCAGCTGCGTGAAAAAGGCCATGGCCGTCATGGCGCATCGCCCAACCAATGTGTGCATCGATGCCAGCTGCGTGGAACTTGGCGTCGATCACGTGCACGAGCCGCTTGGCCTCGCGGATGTCCTGCACCGGCGCGAGTAGCACGCTCATCTCATCGGAGGACAACATCGCGATGTGATCGGTGGGCCGCAGAATCGCTTCGACGAGATCGGTTGCGGAGCCGAAGTCACCCGCCCGGTGCAGGCCGATGGTCACCATCGCCGCGGCAAGATGAAACTCGTCGAGCCGTGCGTTCTCGTCGCGTAGGAACGACCGCCATGCGCCAAGGTCTCGTTGCACCCGCGAAACGATCGTCACGTCGTCGGTCGTCGTGGACGGCTGTGATGTTTGCGCCCGTGCCATGTCGCTCACCTCTCCGCCCGTCTGCCGATCGCTCGGCAACGTGATCGGTTCTCGGTCGTACGTGTCTCAATCGGCCGCATCGTCGTCAATTCGAGCCACATTCTCGCACTTCCCCTGCCAGTTGCCACGTATGGCCGCGGCAGGCGCATCCCCGCGCGCACTCGCGGGACACTCGTGCGCGAAGCTCACGCGATGACTGCGCTCGATCGGGCCGACCTACGCCGCCGTCGAGCATCGATGCCTCGGTCCTCACGGCGCGACGCGTCCGCGGCGGTTGCACGCTCAACGTTGCACATCTTGACCGCGATCGGCGCCCGCCGGGTCGGGGCCTACGTCGCAACCGAAGGCGAACTCGATCCCGCGCCGATCGTGCACGCGCTCTGGGCCTGTGGCGTTTCGGTGTACCTACCGATCGCCGCGTCGATGCCAACCGATCGAGTGCTCGCGTTCGCGGCCCACACAGCAGCGCAACCGCTCGAACCCGGCGCGTTCGGTATTGCCCGCCCGCCCGCGTCCGCGCCATTGCACTCGCCACGCGAACTCGATGCCGTACTCCTGCCGCTCGTCGCGTTCGACGACCGCGGCACACGCGCCGGTCGCGGCGCCGGCTACTACGACATCACGTTCGCCGCGCGCATCGCTACGGCTACGCCGCCATTGCTCATTGGGCTCGCCTATCACTGGCAAAAGGTCGACCGGTTCGCCCGCAACGTGTGGGATGTACCTCTTGATGTGGCGATCACCGATCGTTCGATATTCTGGTTTCAGCCGAGGTAGGTGGCGAGCAGGCGTACGAACGTCGAGACGTCGTCGGTGCCACAGAGCTCACGAATCGAGTGCATCGCGAGTTGAGCGACTCCGACGTCGACGATGTCGATTCCAAGGTGCGCGGAAGTCATCGGACCGATCGTTGAACCGCACGCGATGTCGCCTCTCGTGACGAACCATTGTGGATCGGCGCCCATGCGTGTGCA
>JAYUFA010000272.1:0-5210 GCA_043738925.1 Actinomycetota bacterium | reverse complement strand
GTCAGCTGGTGCGTGACGCGCCGGCGACGAACGCAGCGACGATGTAGGTCGCATGCCGGTCTAGCGATTGGCGGGCCCGGTCGTATCGCATCGTGGTTCGGGGGGTCTGTAGGGATGGCCCAGTCTGCGGCCATCCGCACGTCGCTGCTCGCGTCCGCTGATCGCCTGCGACGCAAGAAGGCGATCGAGGCAGGCGAGGCCGGTCTGGACTGACTCACCACGTCATCGACCGGCAAGCACGCGGCGAATGACCGCAGCCACGGCCGGCGCGTTCTCCGGCGACAGGATCGAATTGGCACGGGTGTGCTCACCACGCACCTCGACGACCTCGACGGATGACGCAACACGAGCCCAGACATGCGTGTATTTGTCGGGCGCCGGGGACTCACCCACACCGATGGCCCGAATGCACACCACTCGACCCGCGTATGGCCCGGGGCGATATCGCCGTTGCAGCATCGTCCCGCGTCGCTCACTCTCGCGACCGAGCAGTTCCGCGTCGATCGTCACACCCCCGCGCGCGCTTCGTCGTCGGGCCATGAGGTCCCGCACCCGCGCGCGAGAGCCCTCGACACGTGTCTTCCACAGCCGGTGCGGCACTCGACGAATCGACGGACGACCAAGCACGATCGCGTCGATCAATATCACGGCGTTGACCTCGCGGCCACGCGACACCAGCAGGCGCGCCATTTCGAACGCGAGCAGACCGCCGACGGAATGACCGGTGAGTGCGATCGGACCGTGAGGGCGATGCTGCATGATGGCATCGACGTAGTGGGCCGCATATCCCTCGACCGAGCGGTACTCGGCACGAAGGCGGCCCCACCCGTACTCCTTGATTCCGATGACGGGCAGGGACTCGGGCAGGCCCTGCACGACAGACATGTAGGTGAACAACTGGCCGCCGGCCGGGTGCACGCAATACAGCGGCGGCGAGGTGCTGGGGTCACCCGCGCGCAACACGACGAACAGCGACTGATCTTGGGAAGGTGCACCAAGCAGGTCGGTCGGCTGTTGCAAGCTCGCGGCCAACAGGCGGGCCGTCGGTAGCTCGAACAACGACGCCAGCGCGACACGTCGCCCCGCGTCGCGTTCGATCGCCGAACAGAGGCGAACCGCCATCAAAGAGTTCCCACCGCGCACGAAGAAGTCGTCGTCGGGCCCGATGTCTCGACCGAGCACGCTGCGGAACGACTGCAGCACCGGAACCAACAGATCAGGTGCACCAGCGGCAACCGAGCTCGTTGCCGAATCCGCTCCGCGGCGAGGCACCCGACGCGGCATTCGCTCGGAGCGAGTTGCGATCAATGGCTTCGTGGGCTCGTCGAGGGCATCATTCGCCAACTCGAGAAATCGATCCGTCATGGACTCGGCGGTTTCGCGCGCCAGCCGCGCGCTGTCATAGCGAAAGATCAGCGCGGGGCCCGTCGCGCGCCGGTCAATGGTGATGTCAAAAGTGAACTTCGCGCCAACGGTGAGTTTGTCCGGTTTCCGCACCCGGGCGAGGGTCAAGCCGGCGAACTCGAGGTCATCGGTCGGCGTCGGTTGGCGATATTCGAACGAAACCGGCAACAGCGGATGCGGCAGACGTTCGCCCTTCTCCCGCAAGCGCCCAACGATGAGGTCAAGCGGCACCTGACGATGGGCGAGCGCGTCCGCAGTGCTGTTGCGCACGATCGCCACAATCTCTTCGAGCGATGCTCCAACCGGTAGATCGACGCGGATCGGGACGGTGTTCACAAAGAGACCGACCAGGGGTTCGGACTCCGGAGTGAGGCGTTCGGTTGTGGCCATGCCGAGCAACAGGTCGGTCTGCCCGGTCAGGTCGTACAGGAAGAGATTGAACAAGGCGAGACCGACCCGATTGCGCGTCGTTCCCGATCGACGGGCAAGGCCGACCACTGCGTCCTCAAATCCCGCTGGCAGGTCGCGCATGATCGCGCGACCCGTGGTGCCGAGGTCATCCACCACCAACGGACGGTCGTTGGGAAGCTCCAACGACGGCGCCAAGCCGGCCAACGCGTTCGTCCACCACGCGAGATCCTCGTCGAAGTCGCCGCGCTCGACGGCATCACGTTGGGCACGAGCAAAGTCGCCATAGCGCTGGGGCAATGGCGGGAATGAGGGTTCGACACCTTGCCTGCATGCTTCGTAAGCCGTCGCGAGATCACCGAACAGCAGGCCCACCGAGCCGCCATCGAACACGATGTGGTGCACGCGAAGAACGATCAGGTGATGATCGTCAGCAAATCGCAAGAGGAAGCACTCAAGAAGTGGACCGCGTTCGAGATCGTGGTGCGCGGGCGCGAGCGACACGACGAACTCGCTCGCCATGTCGTCGCGCGCAGGCCCTGCGGCGAGTCCGGTGTGCGCACTCATCGTCCACGCCACCGGCCCGGGCGGGTCGATTTCCTGCACCGGCCCATCCTCAGTGGTCACGACGCGTGTCCGCAGCGGTTCATGGCGCGCCACGACGGCGTCCATCGCCCGGCACAACACGGACACATCGAGCGGGCCGTAGACGTGACGCCCGACGATCTCGAGATAGGTCTGGCCGTGGTCGTCCAGTTGTTCCAGCACCCACATGCGCTCTTGCGCGTAACTCAACGGCGCACGTCGGCGTTGCAAGGCACGACGATCCGGTTTGCCACCGGGAGTACGCGGCAACACGGCGCGCACCTCGATGGTTGCCGGAACGGCATACACCGGGAGAACCTCCGTGCCATGCGCCAGGAGCTCCTCACGATCAATGGCGTACCCCGGCTCGGCAACGAGGTGCACCACAAGTGCGTCCTCGCCGGCCGCGAGAACCGCAACCGCCTCGCGTACCGCAGGATGCGACTCGAAGACTGCTTCGATCTCGCCGAGCTCGATCCGAAACCCGCGAACCTTTACTTGATCGTCGACGCGACGCACGAACGCCAACTGCCCGTCCTCGAGGCGAACCACGACATCTCCGGTGCGATAAAAGCAGTCGCTCGTCGCTCCGGTCGGGTCGGTGACGAACCGTTGCGAAGAGAGCTCTGGCCGCCCGTGGTAGCCGGCCGCAACTTGCGGTCCACCCAGCAAGAGTTGGCCGGGAGATCCGTCGGGCACGAGACCACCTTCGTGATCAACGACATGCGCCACGACGCGCGTCAATGGCCGTCCGATCGGCACTGGTTCACCCGGCGCGAGGTGCACATCGGTCAGATCCGCGATGGTCGCACCGATCGTTGCTTCTGTCGGCCCGTACTCGTTGAGCAACAGGCGACCACGTCCAAGTCGCGCGCTCCAACGATTGACCGATGCGGCGCGCGCTGCTTGGCCTCCGATGATGACCAGACGAATACGCGACGGAAGATCGATGTTCCCCGCATCGAGGTCACTGACCAACCCATGCCAATACGCGGTGGGCAGATTGAGGACACTCACGGCAAGCGCGTCGATCTGTTCGACGAACCATGATGCGCCCCCCAACACTGCTTGCGCCGGAAGCACAACGGTGGCGCCAACCGCCAAAGTGAGAAAGACCTCGGCGACCGACGCGTCGAAACTGAACGAATGCGTTTGGAGAACCCGATCGCCCGGACCAATGCGAAATCGTTCGTTGGCGGCGTCGACGTATGAGGCCAACGAGCGCTGCGACACGACGACGCCCTTCGGCGCTCCCGTCGAACCCGAGGTGTAGACCACGTAGGCCGGCAACTGGTCATCGAGAGGGAGCACGTCCGACGGATGCGCCGTGCGCGTACCTGCCGCGAAACGCTCGAGCGGCACCACGACGCATTGGTGGGTCGTCACCGGCAACGGACGATCGGACACCACAACGCGCGGCGCACAGTCGTCGAGCATGAGGGCGACGCGTGCAGCGGGTAACTCGACGTCGATGGGAACGTAGGCCGCGCCAGCCCGATGCACGCCGAGCAGCACCGCGACGACATCGGTCTGTCGCGCGGCGTACACCGCAACGAAATCGCCGCGAACGACGCCAGCGGCGGCAAGAGACACCGCGATCGCGTGCACACGCGTCTCGAGCTCGGCGTACGAGATCGTCGAAACACCATCGGTCATCGCAGGTGCGCTCGGTGCGCTGATCGCGAGTTGCCGTATGCGTGCATCGACCGAACGCCCGCGCCAGGACGGCGCGATGGACGCGTCGCCAAAAATTGCGTTCCGCCCGCCCGGGAAACTCACACCAACACGCTAGGTCATGTAGTGTCGAGGTGTCTCATGGCTCGGCACGTCAGTCCCGGTCGCGCCGGGCGTTCACGATTGCCATCGTTCGGCGCGTCGTCGTCGGCACCGGGACGGGACGGGTGGGTCCTACTACGCTGCGCTGGCGAGAACGTGGAGCTCGCCACGGCGTCCGGCCACGGGCCCTCGCGCTGAGTTGAGGAACGTGTCAAGAAGGTCGAGGCGAAGAGCATCACGCCCGGACGACGACGAGCGCAGCTGCGAGTGAAGCGTCTGACGAAGATGCGGTTGTACATGACGTGGAGCAACAGCTGATCGAAACGGGGAAAGGCAGATCTACTCACACGTCTATTCACACCCAGGCGCATCTACTGCTCGTGGATCAGGCGATTGTCCACCTACTGCTCGTCACCTACCGCCCCGTAGTCGTGCTGTGCAGACGCCAATGGCCGCCTCGTCGCCGTGAACGATCGATGGCGCGTGATGCGTGTTGGCCGCGGCGTGCGATTCGAATCAACGAGGCGTGCACATCGCGCACGGGAGGGACGCGATCGCTCATCCGCGAACGCGACGCGACGTGTCGATGTCGTGGCGCGGACGATCGTGGTGTGCGATCGCGTGCTCGCACGGTCTGGACATGAATCGGATTTGGCGCGGTGGGGCGGTACATGAGCCGTGAGGGTTTCGGCGACGACGATTGCTCGCCGCGGGACGACGCGTCGACATCACGCGACGCACGCATGTCGTCGTGACGGTTCACATCGCGGAGACTTGTCTCAACGCGATCCTCACCCTCAACGCGACCCTCAACGCGATCCTCAACGCGATCCTCAACGACGGGCGCCTCGCGTGGTGTGAGGTCTCAACCGAGCGCCGATTTCGGGTTGTGACCGCTACGCGACGGTGATGGCTCGTGTTCGTTGTCGCGTTTTGTTTGTCCGACGCGCCTTTCGTGAGTGCCCCTCGGTACGGGGCGACGACTGGAGATGCGTATGGATCGGTTGACGTTCACGGTGTGCGAGGTGGCCGAACTG
>JAYUFA010000271.1:0-13866 GCA_043738925.1 Actinomycetota bacterium | reverse complement strand
GTCTGCGCGGTGACCTCGAAATAGCGGCCGAACGAGTACGCGTTGTTGCCGACATCGATGCACAACACGGCGTCGTTCGCCACGTGCGCCGCGAGGGTTTCGAAGATCGCTGCGGAGTTGATGCCGCGACCGTGATCATCTTCACGACGTTTCGCTTTCTCCTCGCGCCAGATTCGCCAACGCTCGGCGACGACGGCGCGGCGATCCAAACCTTGCGCGTCGCCCAACGCGACGCGCATGGCATCGACCGTGACCCCGCCGTCACCGAGTACCGGGACCTCGACCGCATGGAATCGGCCGAGCGCCATCGGATCATCGTCGACCTGCACGATTGGCTTGTACGGCGAGATACCGGTGTGGTCGCTGAAGGACGCGCCGAGCACGATGAGCAGGTCGCTCTCGTTCATGAACCAACTGGCAACCGGTGTGCCACTGCGCCCGAGCACGCCGCAACCCAACGCGTGATGATCACTCACCTGACCCTTCGCCTTGAACGTGGTGGCCAGTGGCGCGCCAAGATGTTCAGCGAACGCCATCACTGCGTCCATGTCGCGTCGCGCTCCTGCGCCCACGATGATGACGGGACGGCGCGCTTGCGCGATCAATGCCACGGCCCGCGCAAGCGACTCCGCGGGCGGGCCAACGCGACGATCGGCGAGTCGACCTGTGGGTGACGCAGCCGCCGCGCTCGAGGGTTGCACCTGGACTTCGTCGGGCAACACAAGGTGGGTGATGTCGCGCTCGACGATCGCGGTCTTGCACGCCAGGCTCATGAGTTCGGCGTGGTTCGATCCAGCGGCCACATGCTGGCTGTACGCGGCAACATCGGCGAACGCGCCGCTGAGGTTCACGTCTTGGAACGCGCCACGGCCACGCACCTTCGACGGTACCTGTCCGGACAATGCGAGTACCGGGGCACGGTCGACCTTCGCGTCGTAGAGACCGGTCAAGAGGTTCGTCGAGCCCGGCCCCGCGATGGCAAAGCACGCGCCGGGGCGACCGGTCAGCTTGCCGTACGCGGACGCAGCGAACGCCGCAGCGCCTTCGTGACGCACCCCGAAGAATCGAAGGTCGCCGCGCTGCTCGGCGCGGCGCAACGCGTCGGCGAAGCCGAGATTGGAATGGCCGACCATGCCGAACACCGCGTCGACACCCCAATTGGTCATCGTCTCGACCATCACGTCGGAAACGCTGCGCTGGGGTGCTCGGTGCCGCGGCAAGGCTGCCCACACACCATCGCTGCGGACGTCGGTCACGAAACACGCTGGCGAATCGTCGAAGGGCGGTGGCGGCGCACCGGTGACCGGGTCGTAGTCATAGCCGTGCCAAGGGCATCGCAGCAGACCGTTCTCGATCGAACCCTCACCGAGCGGCCCGCCCTGGTGAGGGCACTTGTTGTCAAGACACCCGTAGGCGCCTTCGTGCTTGGTAACGGCATAGGAATGACCGTCGACGGTCACCGTTGTCACGCGGCCTTCGCCCAGCTCAGCGTGGTCGAGGATCTTGTGAAAGACGAATCCGGCGTCGTCTGCTGTCGGCACGTTGTTGCCCTCGCGTTCTCGTGACCTGAAGAGTTTGCACCATGGTCGAGTGGTTGACTTGCGCGAACTACGGAACGATCCGGCGGCCGAATGCGTTCCGTGACGATCGGGGTTACCGTCGAGGTGTCCCGAGCGGCGGGCTCGGCGAACGTGGAGTGATGATGACATTTGCGAGTGAACAAACGGACATCCGTGTGCATCTCGGACCTGACGATCTCACGCAGGCATTTCGCAACGATGTGCACGCCGGGCTCACCGCGGCGTTCAAAGAACTACCGCCGAAGTGGCTTTACGACGATCGCGGTTGCGACCTCTTCGAGGAGATCACGCAGCTCGATGAGTACTACCCCACACGCCGCGAGCACGCGATCCTGCTCGAACGCGCGCCGCTCATCGCGCAGCTCAGCGAAGCCGACACGCTCGTGGAATTGGGTTCGGGCACATCGTCGAAAACGCGTATCCTCATCGAGGCGCTGCTCGATCGAGGCCAGCTGCGGAGCTTCGTCGCGTTTGACGTCGCCGAGTCGGTGCTACGTCATGCTGCTACTCAGCTCACCGCGGAATACCCCGCTCTCGCGGTCACCGCGGTAGTCGGCGATTTCGAACGTCACCTCGAAGCACTGCCACGCGAAGGCACGCGATTGATCGCGTTCCTCGGCGGCACCGTCGGCAACCTATCGCCGTCAGCACGACGGCAATTCCTCGCCGATCTCGTCGCCACGATGCAGCCAGGTGACACGTTCCTCGTCGGCACCGACCTCGTGAAGGATCGAGGCCGACTTGTTGCGGCATACGACGATGCCGCGGGTGTGACGGCAGCGTTCAATCGCAATGTGCTCGACGTTGTGAACCGCGAACTCGACGCCGACTTCGACCCGTTCGCGTTCGACCACATCGCCCGGTTCGACGAAGAGCACTCATGGATCGAGATGCGCCTGCGGAGCCGCACCACGCAGCGCGTCACGCTCAACTCGCTCGGCCTCACCATTGATTTCGCCGAAGGCGAGGACATCCGCACCGAGATCAGCACCAAGTTCACCACCACACAGATCTGCCACGAACTCAGCACCGTTGGCCTGATGCCGCTCGGGCAATGGACCGACGCTGCCGGCGACTTTGCGCTGACGATGGCGCGACGCGTATGAACCTTCTCGACCGGTACCGCGACGCGCGCGCGCGCACCGAGGCGCTCGCTGCACCGTTGAGTGCCGAGGACCAGACCGTGCAGTCGATGCCCGACGCGAGCCCGACCAAGTGGCATCGTGCGCACACCACATGGTTCTTCGAGACGTTCTTGCTCGACCCGCTGGTCGATGCGTATGCGCCGTTTCATCCTTCGTACGGCTACCTGTTCAACTCGTACTACGAGGCGGCCGGAGCGCGTCATCCACGACCACAACGCGGCCTTGTCACGCGACCCGGCGTCGCCGAAATCCGCAACTATCGCGCGCACGTCGACGAAGCGATGGGCGCGTTCTTGGCGGATGGTGTCGCAGCCGAACACGAGTCACTCGTCGAACTCGGGTTGCACCACGAGCAACAGCATCAAGAGTTGCTCCTCATGGACGCAAAGCATCTTCTCGGCACAAACCCGCTCTGGCCCGCGTACGTCGATGTGCGCGCCGAGCCCTCGTTCGTGCGCCCGCACACATGGCGGGCCCAAAATGGCGGAGTGCTGTGCGTCGGCTACGACGGCACCGGATTCTCGTTCGACAACGAAGCCCCCCGCCACGAAGAGTTCGTGCGTCCGTTCGAAATCCGCGACACGCTCGTCACCAACGGCGAGTGGCTTGCCTTCATCGACGACGGCGGGTATCGGCGCCCCGAGTTGTGGATGTCCGACGGATGGGCCAACGTGCAGGCCAACAGCTGGGACACGCCGCACTACTGGCTTGATGGCGGCGGTGATCGACGTCAGTTCACGTTGCACGGCGCCCGCCCGCTCGACGAAAACGAACCGGTGTGCCATGTCAGTTGGTACGAGGCTGACGCGTTCGCCCGCTGGGCCGGGTGTCGCCTGCCGACCGAAGCCGAATGGGAGACTGCGGCGCCGGTCGCCCCCGCGGGGCGGGGGACTGCGATGCATCCCGACGACGCAGACGGATGGTACGGACAGGTGTGGCAGTGGACAGCCAGCCCGTACACGCCGTACCCCGGCTTTCGTCCATCGCCGTCCGCGATCGGCGAATACAACGGCAAGTTCATGGTGAACCAGCACGTGTTGCGCGGTAGCGCGTGCGTAACGCCGGCCGGCCACGCCCGCCGCAGTTATCGCAACTTCTTCCCGCCGCATGCACGTTGGGCGTTCGCTGGCCTCCGCCTCTGCAAATAGCACCAGGCCCCCTTCGCGTTCTCTGAACGAAAAGGACTGATCCTGGTGGGCGGTCTCAGCGTTCAGAGAACGGGGGGACTTCAGAGAACGCTGGTTGAAGCGAGGAGTTCGACGCCTTTGGCGAAGAACTCGGCGAGGCGTTGTACGGGGTCGGCGGCGGCACGCGCAACGGCGTAGCTGAGCACAGCGCCGAAAGGTGCGTTCCAATAGGCGGCGTCACCCGGACGAGCCGCGTCCCACGGACCAACGTAGGCGTACGGTTCGGCGCTGAAGCCGTCGCCTGGCGACACGCCGAGATTCGCGCGCGATCGGCCGGCCGCAAGGTCAACGGCAAGATCGAAATGTTCGGGCCACAACTGCACTGCCGACGCCGCCGCGTTCGCACGTGCGGCGATCGTGCGATCGAGTGCTTCGTGCCCCACGCGATACCAGTTAGTTATCAGCGCGACGGCATCGGCGTCCAACGAGATCGGTGCATCGAGATCACCAACATCGGGGGTGTCGTGGCCGGCCGAGAACGCTGCGCCGAGATCGACATCGGCAAACGCTCCGAGCGCTCGGAGCGACGCGCCGTGGATCGACGCGGCGGTGGTGCGCGCATCGCCGTCGATACGTCGCTCGTGAAACAGCGTGGCACCGACCACTCGCAACGACTCGTCGTCATCGCCGAACATTGGCGTGGCAATGCCATCGGCACCGACGCGCAAACCGAACCGCCGCGTGTGAACCCAACGGCGACGCGCCAGCACGTGCGTAGCCACACGCTGCAAGGTCAATCGCGTGTTGTCGTAGTCATCAACGATTTCGCGCAAGCCCACCGGGGTCTCCTCTTGTTGCGCTGCGAACCTACTGTGTCGGTATGGCGAATCCTGAGCTGTTGCGCGTCACGCGGCCCGTCGTGGTCGCCCGTTGGACCGAACTGACCGATCGCAAGCCGGTACACGCGCTCGTCGAGGGCGTTGACCTGGTGGTGATCCGTGCCGACGATGAAGTCTCCGTCCTTTACGGCCGGTGCTTGCACCGCGGCGCGTTGTTGGCCGATGGCACGGTCGAAGGCGCCAACCTGCTGTGCTCGTTGCACGGTTGGGACTACCGCGTCGACACCGGCGTATCCGCGTACGACAATCGTGAGCGCCTCCAGAAGTTCCGCGCCTGGATCGACGCCGACGATGTACTCATCGACGCGAACGAGGTCTACGACTGGAGCTGCGAACACCCACAACCGTTCGACCGTGACGCGTATCAGGGCGCGTATCAAGATCCGCACGGCACGCCAGACGAGCCTGCGGTCGCACTCATTCGTCACCTCGCGAACGATGGCCTCGACACGTACGGTCATCACGGGCCCACCGTGTCGATGGGCGTGCCGCGCAGCGAGCTGCCGTCGTGGGATCACATCCAGTTCGTCACGGCGCAACTGGCGCGCCGACCGCTGCTCGACGGCGTCGCGGTCGAAAGCACGACGGTCATCGGCCCCAACGCACGGCGGCCGTTACAACTCGATATGCCGCTGTTCGTCTCCGATATGAGCTTCGGCTCGCTGTCGCAGGAGGCCAAGACTGCGCTTGCGCGCGGCGCGCAGGGAGCCGGCACGGCGATCTGTTCGGGCGAAGGCGGCATGCTGCCCGAGGAACAAGCCGAGAATGCGCGCTACGTCTACGAGCTCGCGTCGGCGATGTTCGGTTGGCGTTGGGAGCTCATCGAACAGGTGCAAGGGTTCCATTTCAAGTTCGGTCAAGGCGCGAAGACGGGCACCGGCGGGCACCTGCCTGCGAACAAGGTCAGCGGCCGCATCGCGGAGGTGCGTAACCTCCCACCGAACACCGCGGCGATCTCACCGGCGACCTTTGTCGATCTTGTGGAGCTTTCTGACTTCCGCCGCTTCGCCGACGAGGTGCGCGAACGATCGGGCGGCATACCCATCGGAGCGAAGCTTTCGGCCCAACACATTGAGGACGACCTCGACGCGGCCCTACATATCGGCGTCGATTACGTGATCCTCGACGGCCGCGGCGGCGGTACCGGCGCGGCACCGGCACTCTTTCGCGATCACATCTCAGTGCCCACGATCGCTGCGCTGGCACGGGCTCGCCGTCATCTTGACAAGCGCGGGCGTCGCGACATCACGCTGGTCATCACCGGTGGGCTTCGTACGCACACCGATTTCGTGAAGGCTCTCGCGCTCGGCGCGGATGCGGTTGCGATCGCGAATTCCGCAATTCAGGCGATCGGCTGTCTGGGCATGCGTGCGTGTGCATCGAACGCATGCCCGGTAGGCATTGCAACCCAACGCGCCGACCTACGTGCACGCCTTGTCGTCAACGACGCGGCGCAACGTCTCACGCGCTTTCTGCACGCGTCGAACGAGTTGATGGCTGTGCTCGCACGAGCATGTGGTCACCATCGCCTCGACCAGTTCAGCCTCGACGACCTCACCACGTTCGATCGTGACATGGCTCACCTCGCGGGTGTGTCCTACGGAGGCATCAGCCTGTAGTAGCGGCTCAGCGGAAAGGCGCATCCTCTACGCGGCGCCGACGACGCCCGCATCGATCAACGCGTCGACCGCGGTCGTGTCGAAGCCGAACTCGGCGAGAATCTCTCTCGAGTGCTCACCGAGGAGCGGAGCAGGTCGAAGCGTGGCCGGATCCATACCGGCCAAGCGCGGCATCGGCACCGGCTGCACGATCGGGCCGAGAACCGGATGGTCATATTCGCGCAACGCTGCGTTGGCGACGATTTGCGGCTCGCTCACCAACTGATCGAGCGCGACAACGGGCGCACACGGGATGTCGTGGCCCGTGAGCGCCGCGACCGCGTCGGTGGTCGACATCGTGGCGAGCCGCTCGCGCGCTTCACGCAGGATCTCCGGATGCGTGCGGCCCGCGGCCGGCGCAAGGTCGAGCGCGGGGTGCAACGCGGCCCACTGCGGGTCGGTCAACACCATCAACGAGATATGACCATCAGCGGTAGGTGTGAGCCGATAGGTGTTCGCCGCGGGTGGGCGCGGATCGGTGACCGATGCCGCGGTGTTGTTCATCATCCCGTCTGGCCATAAGAAGTTGAGCGCGACATCGAGCATGGTGATCGCGATCGACTCACCGACACCGGTGCGGGTGCGGCGAAGCAGCGCGCCTGTGATCGACTGCGCCGCAACATGGCCCGTGGCTTTGTCGATGATGCCCTGGCGAATCAACGTCGGCGTCTTGGTGGACGGATCGGTCTGTAACGCCGCGAATCCCGAGAGCGCCTGCACCACGTGGTCGTACACGGCGCGCCCGGCGAGTGGACCCGTACGACCGAAGCCGACGATCTCGACGTAGACGAGGCGCGGACGCAATGCGGTGCGCACCGACGCCTCATCAATGTGGAGTTTGCGCGTGGCCTGGGGTCGATAGGCGTGAATCACCACGTCAGCGTCGTCAAAGAGGCGCTGCAGTACTGCCTGCCCCTCAGCCCGCGTGAGGTCGAGCGCGATCGAACGCTTGCTGCGGTTCAAATTGGCGAAGTAGGCAGCCATTCCACCGCTACCCGAGCCAGTGCGACGGATCTGATCGCCGCGCAGCGACTCGACCTTGATTACATCGGCGCCCTGGTCGCCGAGGATCATCGTCGCAAACGGCCCGGCCATGTTCTCGGAGAGGTCGATCACACGAAAACCGGACATTGGCCCTCGATCGACGAACTGATCACTGGTCATGCTGTGCCTCCGGGCTTCGTGGCGCGTGTCGCACGCAGAGTAGCTACCCGGATTCGATCTGCATCGACCAGACAGCTTGTCGGTCGACACGAACGAACGTTCGTCATGTCAGTTGAGACACGTGTCCCACTACCTCCACTGAATCGCCTCCGCCGATCGTGATCACGGTGCCGAGAGGCACACCTGCTAGTGTTCTCGTTCGTCCTGGGGGAGGCGTACCCGCCCACCTCGGCGTCACCCGACGGAGGGAGTTCTCATGAATACACGGTTCGGAGGCCGACGACGAAAGGTCGTCGCCGCACTATTCGCCTTTGGTCTGCTTGCAGCAGCCTGCGGCGACAGCGGAACGAAGAAGGCGGATTCGGGAAGTACCGGCAAGTCCGGTACCGGCACCGGTGCAACGAGCGCGACCACCACAGCTGCAGCCGCGACACCAGTCGCTGGTGGCACGGCCACCATTCAGCTGTTCAGCGAGATCGCTACGCTCGACCCGGTCAAGTCTACGGGCTCCGGCGGTTCTGATGGGCAGCGCATGTTCGCGCTGTACGGCGCGTTGTTGGCCTATGACGGCAGCACGCAGAAGATCGACTACATCTTGGCCTCATCGCTGAAGTCAACGAGTGCTGACTTCAAGAGCTGGCAGCTCACGCTCAAGCCGAACCTGAAGTTCAGTGACGGCAGCGTGTTCGACGCCGAAGCGGTCAAGGCCAACTGGGCCCGCACCCAAGACGCCGCCAACGGCTCACCGGCGCGCGGGGTGTCGGCATTCATCACCGCGATGACCGTGTCCTCACCGACCACGCTCGACATCACGCTCGCAGTAGCGAACGCCCACTTCGAATTGGCTGTCGAGCGGGTGGGCTTGAACTACATCGCTTCGAAGAAGGCGATCGACGACAAGACCGACCTGACACAAAAGGCCATCGGCGGTGGTCCGTTCACGCTCGACGAGTGGGTGCGTGACAGCAAGATGACCATGTCGAAGAACCCCACGTTCGGTGGCGGTCCGGTCTATCTCGACAAGCTCGTCTTCCAGGTGCAAGGCAACGAACAGCAGCGAGTCGACAGCTTCGGCACCGGTGCGACCGATGCCTTCTACACCTCGGTTCCCGGCTCGTTGCAGGCTGCGCTCAAGGGCACGAAGGACTCGTACCAGACGAAGTCCGACGTGACCACGGGCCAGACCTTCGTGCTGAACAACACGAAGGCGCCGTTCGACGACCTCCGCATCCGCCAGGCCGTCATCATGGCCATCCCGCGCGATGTGCTGGCCAAGGACATTCTGAACAACAGCGTTCCTTCGGTCTACTTCAGCGTGCCCGGCACGCCGTGGCACTCCGAAGGAAGCAAGCTTCCGACGTATGACGTCGCCGGCGCACAGAAGCTCATCGACTCCTACGTCGCCGACCACGGCGGTCAGCCGGTCACCTTCACCATGTTGGCCTTCCAGCAAACGCTCGATCAGGACCGTGCGAAGTTCATCGTGAGCCAACTCGGCCAGTTGAAGAACCTCAAGGTCGACTTCGTCGTGAACGACAGTGCCACCAACATCGGCAAGGTGCTGAAGGGTGACTATCAGTGGTCCTCATGGGGCTTCCCGACCCTCGAGCCGGAACCCGGCCTGTACAACCAGGCCAAGACGAAGAGCGGCTTCAACTACAGCGGCTACTCGAACCCCGACGTTGACAAGTGGCTCGACGAAGCCAGGGCCAGCACCGACAACACCCTGCGCTACGCCAACTACAAGAAGGTCTTCGACCAACTGGCGAAAGACCTGCCGTACTTCCCGTACATCGTGACCCAGAACAGCTTCGTGTGTTCGCCGAAGCTCCTTGGTTGCACGCTGTACGACGACGGCATCATGCGCTTCGACAAGCTGTCGAAGAAAGCCTGACCGCAATACTCGGGGGGTGTGGCTCGGCAACGGGCCACACCCCCCGATTTGTCCAGGAAGACCTCACGAGCGAAAAGATGAAAGGCTGAGGAATGCGACTGTTCGGCATCCGGCTGCTCCAGCTGATCCCGGTCATGTTCCTGGTCAGCGTCTTTACGTTCGCCATGACAGATCTCTTGCCGGGCGACCCGGCAATCGCGATCCTCGGTGAGAGCGCACAGCCGGATCAGATCGTTGCGCTGCGTCACCAGCTCCACTTCGATCAGCCCCTGGTGCCTCGCTATATTCGCTGGGCAGGCGACGCCCTCAAGGGCGACCTCGGGAAGTCGGTTCGTTCGCACCAGCCCGTGAGCAACGCCATCAAGGAGCGCCTCCCGGTCAACGCCGAACTCGCCCTCCTCGTCGTGATCTTCTCCTTGCTCATTGCCGTACCAGTCGGCGCCTGGTCGGCGTATCGATCCGGTCGCTTCTTCGATCGAGCCAGCACCACGACTGCGTTCGGTCTTTCGTCGATCCCTCCCTTCGTCTCCGCGTTGCTGCTCGTCGCAATCGTGGCAGTGAAATGGCAGTGGCTACCGGTCGAGAGATGGGTGCCCATCACCGAGAGCTTGAGTCAGAATCTCCGCCATCTCGTGCTGCCCGTTCTCGCCCTCGCGTTCACGGAGATCGCTGTGTACTCGCAGATCCTGCGAGCCGACATGACGTCCACTTTGCAAGAGGACTATGTGCTCGCCGCCCGGGCGCGCGGCCTTTCAAACTTTCACGTGCTGGGCCGAGAAGCGCTTCGGCCATCATCATTTTCGCTCGTGACACTGACCGGTGTGAGCCTCGGCCGCATCATCGCCGGCACCGTCATCGTCGAGTCGATCTTTGGTCTGCCCGGCGTTGGTCTGATGACCACACAAGCGATACCCCAGCACGATTTCCCGACCTTGCAGGGCGGGGTCCTCGTCATGGCCACCATCTACCTCCTGCTCAACTTGCTCATCGACGCTGCCTACCCGATGCTCGACCCGAGGGTACGCCGTGGCCGTAGCTGAGTCGCCGATCGTCGCCATCGATCCGATCGCAGCGATGACGTCCGCGGCGCGTCGCTTTCCCACTCTCGCAGTCGCGTTTGGTATCGCGGGAATGGCCACCTTGCTCACGGCGATGTTCGTCCTGCGGCACATGGCCACCGTACCGCGCTCATTCCTGGCCCTCGTTGGGGCCGTTGCACTCTGGTACGGCGTCCAAAAGCTTGGGGCTTATCGCCTCGGGCCCGATTTTTCGCTTGGCCTTGTGATGTCGATCGCCTACCTGGCGATCGTCGTTCTCGCCACGATCTTCGCGGGCTGGTTGCCGATCGAGAACTTTAAAAAGACCGTCCTTCCCGAGCGTGGTTTCCGTCCGCGACTGAGCTTTGATCAACCTCTCGGGCGCGACAAGCGAGGTGGCAGCTTGCTGTCACAGGTCATCTTCGCCGGCCGTGTATCGCTCACGATCGTCGTTTTGGCTGTCGTCATCGGCCTCCTGCTCGGAAGCCTGCTCGGCCTGCTCGCCGGATATTTCGGAAAATGGGTCGAGACGATCATCAACATCTTCGTGAACACCACGCTGGCGTTCCCGCCGCTCGTGCTGCTCATCGTGATCGCGGCGATCTACAAGCGCACGGTGTGGAGCATCGGTATCGGCCTGGCGATCGTGTCGATACCCACGTACGCGCGGCTCATGCGCGCCCAGACGATCGCGCTTCGCGAACGCGAGTTCGTCACCGCGGCGCGTGCGATGGGCGCTTCAGGTCGGCGCATCATGTTCCGCGACATCCTGCCGAACGCCGCCTTGCCGGTGCTCTCCTACACCTTCATCAACGCCGCCGTTGTCATCATCGCCGAGGGCTCACTCGCGTACCTCGGCCTGTCCGTCACCTTCCCCAAACCGACCTGGGGGGCTCTTGTCGTTGATGGACGCGATCGGTTGGGAACCGATCCACATATTGTGTTCGTGCCCGCCGTGGTGATGTTCCTCACGGTGCTGGCCCTCAATCGCATTGGTGACTGGGCACGCAAACGCGCCATCGGCGAACGAAACATCCTCGCCTGAGCACCAGCATGAAACAGCCGAGCGAAGGCGGATCGATCTGTGCAGCAGCGTTGTGGCGCCGCGTGTTGGCACGCGGCATCGACTACCTCGCGATCTTCTGGTTGCTGTTCGCCTTGGATGTCATCGGGGTCACCTTCTGGGTCCCCAAGTACACCGACCGCGTCACACCGACGCCATGGGGAAGCTCGTTCGTCGTCCTCACCACTTTGGCCGCGTTCTATGCACTGCTCGAGGTCGTCTATATCGCCAAGCGGGGTCAGACGCCGGCGAAGGAGCTTCTCAAGATTCGCGTCATGCGCGTCGACCAGGCCGACGCACCCGGATGGCAAAGCGCTCTGCAACGCTGGTGTCTCCCTGGCCTCGCATTGGCGCTGCCGTGGTGGGGCGCCCTCGCGGCACTCGCCGCGCTCGGCCTGCCCGCGACAGTCGACCCCCAACGACGAACGCTGTATGACCGGCTGTCGCACACCGTTGTGGTGCCCTACGACGCGAAGAAGGTCGAAGGACCAATCGCTACGCGTCGCCGATCAGTGAACGAACCAGTCTCGAGGGAGATGACATGAGCACATCCGGAGCAGCGACCCCTCTCCTTCAGGTCGAGAACTTGTCGACCGCGTTTCGTACGACTCGTGGCATTCTGCGCGCCGTTGACAACGTGTCGTTCACGCTCGCCAAGGGCGAGACGCTCGGCATCGTGGGCGAGTCAGGCTCCGGCAAATCGGTGCTCGTCCGGTCGATCATGAACATCCTGCCTCGCACGGCGATCATCCCACCGCAGTCGAAGGTCATTCTGAACGGCAAGGACACGCGCAAGCTCACCAAGGCCGAGGCGAAGCACTTCTGGGGCACCGAGATCGCCATGGTCTTCCAGGATCCAATGACCTCGTTGAATCCGGTGAAGAAGATCGGTACACAAGTTTCCGATCCGCTGCGATATCACCTTGGGTTATCGCGCGATGCGGCGCGAGCTCGCGCCGTCGAGTTACTCGAGATGGTGCGCATTCCCGAACCGGCACGCCGTTTGACGCAGTATCCGCACGAGCTGTCCGGCGGTATGCGCCAACGCGTCATCATCGCGATCGCGCTGAGTTGCAATCCGAAACTCCTTATCGCGGATGAACCGACGACCGCTCTCGACGTCACCGTACAAAAGCAGATCCTCGATTTGCTCGCGACCTTGCAGTCGGACCTCGACATGGCGATGATCCTCATCACCCACGACCTCGGCGTCGTCGCCGGCCGCGCTGATCGCATCGGCGTGATGTACGCGGGTCGCATGGTCGAGACTGCCGACACTCAGTCGCTGTTCCGCACCATGCGCCATCCCTACGCCGAAGCGCTGTTGCATTCGATACCGCGCCTCGAGAACCCATCGCATACGCGCCTCGACGCGATCAGTGGACGCCCCCCCGACATGGTGAAGCCTCCCCCTGGATGTCGCTTCGCGCCCCGCTGCCGCTACGCGCAAGCCCGTTGCGTCGCCGAACTGCCAGAGCTCATCGCCGACGCCGACCCGGCACATCGCTACGCGTGCTTCTTTCCCGTTGGGACACCACAAGGTCAAAACGCGCTGGCAGCCAACCTCGAGACAGGTCACACAGCGACCGGTCTCGACCTTCACGCACAGGCGGTGAGCTGACATGGCAGGCACGGGCAAGGCGCATCTTCGCAGCGGCGACAACGTCATCATCAAGGTCGAAGACTTAGTCGTGGAGTTCCCTATTGGCCGCGGCCGCGTCGTGCACGCCGTGTCGGGAATCAGCTTCGACGTGCTCGAAGGCGAGACGCTCGGCCTCGTCGGCGAATCCGGCTGCGGGAAATCCACCACGGGCCGAGCGGTGATGCAGCTCCCCTCGCCGACCTCTGGGTCGATCCGCTTCGACGGAACGGAGATGACCGACCTTTCAGGCGAGCCCCTGCGTCGTATGCGAACGCGGATGCAGATGATTTTCCAAGACCCCATCTCGTCGCTCAACCCTCGCCGCAAGGTGAAAGACATCGTCGCTGAAGGCCTCACCATCTGGGGCTCGACGATCGGCGACTTCTCCTCCGACCGAGTCAACGCCACACTCGAGGCTGTCGGGCTCGATCCCGAGATCGTGTCCGACCGAAAGCCCCACCAGTTCTCCGGTGGCCAATGCCAACGAATCTGCATCGCCCGCGCGTTGGTTCTCGATCCGAAGGTCATCATCTGCGACGAGCCGGTGTCCGCGCTCGACGTCTCGGTGCAGGCGCAAATCCTCAACCTGCTCGAGGACATGAAGGCGCGCTACGGCCTCACGCTCATCTTCATCGCGCACGATCTCGCCGTGGTGAA
>JAYUFA010000270.1:0-1966 GCA_043738925.1 Actinomycetota bacterium | reverse complement strand
GCTCGGAACGGTCGACGCATCCGTGGTCGGATCTTCATGCAACCGGCCGTATGCTTCGTTGTCTGCTCGTCATCGAGTTGACTCCGTGGCTCGCTGGTTCTCGCCGGCCGCCGCATTCGCAAGGTCTCGTCCTGCCCTGTCGAAGCGCTCGCTTCCCGTTTCAGTTTGCGTGGTTCATCTACGCGCATCGGATGTGAAGGAGACCCCATGTCTTCGAGTTTCTCTCTGGGCCGCGTCGTCGCGGCCGATGACCGTGCCGACTCACATGATCGGACGGTGGCGTGATGGCCGTTTGCACGTGGTGCTTCACCGACATGATGACCGCGCAGTCATGCACGGTCGATGTGTTGCACCGTCACGGTGTTCCGATTTCGATGATTCCCTGCGGCCGTGAGTTCGGCTGGCCGCGCACAGCCAACACATGTGGTGACTGCGGGGTTTCGCGTGGTGGGTGGCATCACCCGGGTTGCGACATGCAGCAGTGCCCGGGGTGCGGCGAGCAGATGCTCTCGTGCGACTGCCGCTTCGACGAGGACGTCGATGAGGAGGATGACGACTTCGATGACGACGGCGATGAGTTCGATGTGGCTGCGGCAACCTCGCCGTTCGGCGTGGACTGCAATGGATTGCTCACCGAGCGGATGTGGATCAACGGCTCCGAGGTCATCGTGCACTACGACGATGTGCCAGAGAGTGACGTCACCGAGGTGGACGGCATTCGCTGCACGACGGCGCTGCGCACGCTCATCGATCTCGCGATGGACATGGAACCAGACGCCCTCAAGCACAATCTCCGCGACTGTCTCGACCGTCGTCTGTTCACGGTCGCTGAAGCGCACCAACGATTGAGCCGGCCCGACATGGCCGAACGCCCAGGCGCGCAACGTCTGCGGGCCGCCCTGGCGGGCCTCCATGACTAAACTGACGCCCATGAAGGCGCCCATTTATGACCTGTGGTACGACGCAACGAGCGTCGGTGCAGATCTGGTCGTAGAAACATGGATCAGTCACGGGCCGCGTGCGTCGGACCCATTGTTCGATCCGCAACCCGGCGACTCGGTGACCGTCGGCGATGACGACGAGCCGCCGTGCCGGGCTCGTGTCACGCGTCGAAATGCCAACCACGTCTGGGTACAAATTGAGCCTGGCCTCGTCGCCGCCACCGGCACCGGCAGTGCATCCGGACTGCACTGAACACCACCCCCAAGTGAGACTGATGCGGTCTGAGAAAGATCGCGGATCTATGGCAACTTGTAGGGAGAGACTGAAGCGATGGTGAAGCATCTCGTTGACGTCGATGAACGCTCCAAGCGGATAAGCAGGGCACTCGATAATCTCGCGAAGGCTCATTTCGAGGGTCACGATGGCTGGCGCTGACCCATCTCGTAGCCCGACCGGAGTCGATCCGCGGCGAGAGGCCGAGGATCGTCTGCTCGAACACGACGCCGTGGTCGACCTTGCCCACAGAGCGATGAGCGACGATGCGGTCCGCTTGTGGCTGCGTAATCCGAACTCGGAGCTGGGGCATGAGACGCCGCTCGACCTCGTTGACCATGGCCGTTACCAAGATGTCATCGATCTGCTGTTGGCGGTCGCGGAGGGCGTGACCGCGTAAGCCTGACGCCTGCTTGGTCGCGCGGCGACCTTCGATTCGGGCATGATTGATCAATGACCTTGCGGCCCGACGATCAGCTCGTTCGACTCGCCGCCTTTCAGTACCTTGATCGCCTCGGAGCAATGCATGGTGACGTGTTGCCGTGGTCGGCACTGGCGAATGGGTTCTCCTTTGACGGGGTGTCAATTCCCTTGATCGGCGCCGCCGGAATCTGGAAGCCGCAGGTTCTCGATGCTCCGATCTCCATTACGACGAGTCCGAAGAACCCGTACGGCGACAGCATTGGCGACGACGGCCTGCTGAGTTATCGCTATCAAGGCAGCGCGGCTCGGTCCTACGACAATGATGGTC
>JAYUFA010000269.1:0-1967 GCA_043738925.1 Actinomycetota bacterium | reverse complement strand
CGTGGACGGCCGCGATCGACTCCGACAGCTCGGGCAACCACCGATCGAGCAATCGATGATCAAACAAGAACCGAAGTCCGCGCGTCGGGTCGTCGACCGCAAGCAGCTTGTGCAACTCATCGCGCACCCGTTCCGCAGAGACGATGACAAGCCGCCCGCGCTGTCGCTCGATCGCCTCGATGATGTCGTCATCGGCTTTGAGCGCAAACCGTGCCAGAAACCGCGCCGCGCGCAACATGCGCAACGGGTCGTCACCGAAGGACGTGTCTGCGCCGAGCGGCGTTCGCAGACGCCGCGCCACAAGATCGGCGCGTCCATCGAACGGATCGTGCAGTTCACCGGTCGCGGCGTCTGCCGCCATCGCGTTGATCGTGAAGTCGCGGCGCGCCAAATCACTCTCCAACGCTTGCTCGAAGACGACCAAGGGCTTGCGCGACGACAACTCGTACGCCTCACCACGAAATGTGGTGATTTCGATCAGCTCGCCGGCGACCCGACAGCCAATCGTGCCGAAACGCTCCCCTTGGGTCCACACCGCGTCTGCGATCGGAGCGACGATGCGCTTGGTTTCCTCAGGCCGAGCATCCGTTGCGAGGTCGATGTCGGTCCAGCTGCGCGACCCGCCAGACAGGAACTCGTCGCGCACAATGCCGCCAACGAGGAACAGTTGCCGGCCGGCATCGTGGAATCGATCCACCAGCGGTCGCACCGTGGCGAGCAGTTCGGAGGAGATCACGCCAAGGACTCGCGCGGATAGGTGAAGCGTCGCGGGCGTGCCCTCGACATCTCGCCTGTTTCAGGCGAGATCAACGACGGTGTTGCTGGGTCGGATGCGCCTATCGGCGCATCCTCTAGGGCCTGTCGGTGCACACGCGCAGCGGCCTCTACGGCGTCGCGGCCATTGGCGCCGCGACTCAGCGGCTCGGGTTCTGCGGCGGCACCCGCCAAGGCCGTGAGAGTCGCATGCACACCGTTGCGTACTGCAGCCAGGTTGTAGCCGCCTTCGAGAAGCGCGATCACATTTGCGGCCGGCGCGAGATCGACAAGCTGCGCAACGAGGTTGCCGTAGTCGCCGCTCGTGAGGCCCAACGCGGTGAGGGGATCATCGCGATGCGCGTCGTACCCCACAGAAAGCAACAGCCACGTCGGTGCGAAGCGTTGGAGCGCGGGGCCGATAACGAGTTCGACCGCGGCGCGGTATGCGTCACCTGTGGTTCCTGCAGGCACCGCGATGTTGATCGTGGTACCGCTGCCCTCACCTGCGCCGGTCTCCGCCAACGCTCCGGTGCCGGGATAGAACGGGAACTGGTGCAGCGACACAAACAACACCCGCGGGTCGCCGTAGAACGCATCTTGCGTACCGTTACCGTGATGGGCATCCAGATCGACGATCGCTACGCGTTCACCACGATCACGCAACGCGGCCGCCGTGATCGCGACGGAGTTCAGAAGACAGAACCCCATGGAACGCTGCGGAGTGGCGTGATGGCCAGGTGGTCGCACGGCACAGAACGCTCGCGTTGCCTCACCACGGTCGATGTGGCGCACCGCCGTCAAGCCGCTTCCTGCGGCCAGAAGCGCTGCCCGTCGCGACCCCCACGACATGGTCGTATCCGGGTCGATGACACCGCCGCCTTGTGCATCGATGGCCTCAAGGCGGCGGACAACCGCTTCGTCGTGCACGCGTTCGACGTCGACCATCGCCACCGGCTCCGAGGCGATGATCTCGACGGGGACGCCCGAGTCGATCAACCCGTCGCGGGCGGCGGCCAGTCGTTCACGACGCTCGGGATGTGCCGGACCGGGATCGTGGTCAAGACAATCAGCGTGCGTCACGTACAGAAGGGCCACCGCGCGACAGCGTACAGTTGGGCCCCGCATGAGACGGCGGGTCGCGGAGTTGCATGTATGAGCAAACTTGCGCTGCTGACGTTCGGCACAGAGCACTATCGCATCGGTTCGTGGCG
>JAYUFA010000268.1:0-5237 GCA_043738925.1 Actinomycetota bacterium | reverse complement strand
AGACGAGTTGGCGGTCGACGCGGACCTGGCGGCGGAGGAAGTCGACGCGGTCGACGGTGAGCCCGAAGCATTCGCCCTGGCGCAATCCGGTGCCGGCGGCGAACAGGACGAGCGCGCGGAGGCGGGGCTGCAGTTCGGCGATGAGTCGTTCGACGGCTGCGACTTCGAGGGGGACGACTTCAGATGGCGAGCGTTTCGGGAGCGCGATGCGGTCACAAGGTGAGAGGGCGATGATGCGGTCGCCGACAGCGGCTTTGAAGATCGTCGCGACCCATCGGTAGACGAGCTCGACCGACCCGGGCGCGAGGACGTCGCTGCGGTTCTTCACCCACGCTTGGATCTCGCTGCGGCGGACCGCGCCGAGGGGGCGATGACCCAGGAACGGGTACGCGTGGACGCGCAGGTAGGTCTCGGTCTGGGTCGCCGTGGAGGCTCGATGGAGTTGCCCGGCGCGCCATTCCTCGGCGTAGGTACGGAAGAGGATCTTGGCGTCGGCGGGGTCGATGTAGACGCCGCGGGCGAGGTCGCCGCGTATTGTGTCGAGGAATCGCTCTGCGTCGACCTTTCGGTCGAACTGGCGGGTCTTTTGCGGGCCGCCCGGGTACTCGCGCCAGCGCGCTCGGTACCGCCCGTCGGCGCGCTTGTCGATGCTTGCGATGGCCACCTCCGAAGGGGTGTCACGAGCCCGATTTTCGTCCTCAAAAAGTCCTCAGTCCTCAGAAAGTCCTCAGCATTGAGGACTAAAAAACGGCATTGGACGACACTCGACGGGACGAAACGGACCAGATAACACCAGGTCAGAGGCAGTGTAGCCTGATTTCCCCAGGTTGGTGACGGTGAGTCGGCCTGTAGGCGGGGTTCTGTCCACCGGTTCCTCGCGGAGGTCCGGATGGGTGACCATCCATCTGTGCGGTCTACCTGGGAGTGTCTGCGGACGGACCGCCCTCTCCCTACTTGACCTTGCTCCGGATGGGGTTTGCCGAGCCGACCGGGTCGCCCCGGCCGCTGGTGCGCTCTTACCGCACCGTTTCACCCTCACCTGTGCCGTCCCGAAGGTCGGCCATCGGCGGTCTGTTCTCTGTGGCACTTTCCCGCGGGTCGCCCCGGCTGGCCGTTAGCCAGCATCCTGCCCTTTGGAGCCCCGACCTTCCTCAGCCCGACCGCCAATGGCGAACGAGCCGCGGCCACCCGGCCGACTCACCGTCTCCACCAGTATGGCAGCGGCGGCGTGGATCAGCGTGCGCTGGCCCAGCGCCAGTCAAGGTCCTCGCTGTCATCGCCGGATGTTGCCCGGTTGAGCGCGGTGGCGAATGCAGGGTCGATGTCGTCGAACAGCACGCCGTACACGACGTGTCGGCGGTCGACACGAGTAACACGGCGAATCTCGACGACGGCTCGTCCCTCGGCGCCCGTCAGAATGGCCTTGTCGCGCACGTTGAGACCGTCGATGCCGCTGCACTCGACCTCAGCGCCGGTCACCGACAAGTTCGTGATACGAGCCTTCGCAGCACGCCCGTTCGAGCGACGCAGCCCCTTCTGCTTCGGCGCGGCTTGCAAGGTCACGGTCAACTCGACCGTGACACGAGAACCGATACGACGATTGGCGGCGTTGTTCACCATGGGCGCGTGGACCTTGCTCCGGGGGCGGCAGGGACGAGGTGCTCGGCCGCCAATGTGATCATTGCTACGAGTCTTCGTCAGCATGACCGAAAAAACCACGCTATGTAAGGGTTCGGCCGCACAAAGCGACAAATGGCCTACCTTGGGGAACAGAAGCTTCCTACTAACAACTATTGTTCGTCGGCAAAGTAGTCCTCTAGGCTCACGCCCGTGAAGACCGCTGAGGAGCTGACCAACCTGTTTCGCTCCCGCGGTCGCAAGGCCACTCCCCAACGCGAGAGCATCTTCAGGGCGCTGCACGCCACTGACGGCTGTCATCCGAGCGCCGAAGCCATCTACGTCGCCGTCGTTGATGAGCTTCCGATGGTTTCGCGCAAGACCGTCTACCAAACGCTGCACGATCTGGTGGCACTGGGCGAGCTGACCCATCTCGATCTTGGCTCGGGCCCGGCGCGCTTCGATGTCAACGTGGAACCGCATCAGCATCTGGTGTGCGATGGGTGCGGTCGCACGTGGGACGTGCACGCCGAGATTGCGAATCTGCAGCTTCCCGCGTCGATCCGTGAATTCGCCATAGAGACCACGCAGATCGTGTTCCGTGGCCGTTGCGCCACCTGTGTCGACTCCGCGCTGAGCGAGAATCGATGAGTCCCGTACTACCAACCCGCCAGGGTGATCACCATGGCGACAACACAAGGAGGCGCAACCGCGCATGGCCGAGTTGAAGGGCACCAAAACCCACGAGAACCTGAAGGCGGCATTTGCCGGCGAGAGCCAGGCCAACCGTCGCTACCTGTACTTCGCGCAAAAGGCCGACGTCGAGGGCTACCCCGACACCGCCGCGCTCTTCCGCTCCGTTGCGGAAGGGGAAACGGGCCACGCGTTCGGCCACTTCGACTTCCTCGCCGAGGTTGGCGATCCCGCCACCGGCGAACCGGTCGGCCCGACCGAAGACAACCTGAAGTCGGCCATCGCCGGCGAGACCTACGAGTACACCGAGATGTATCCCGGCTTCGCCAAGACCGCGCGTGACGAAGGCTTCCCCGAGATCGCCGAATGGCTCGAGACGCTTGCCCGCGCCGAAAAGTCCCACGCCGGGCGATTCGGTCTCGGTCTCGCCAACGTCAGCTGATCGTTCTGCAGCCCTCGCGTCGATCGTGTTGGTCGGCGCGAGGGCTGTTCACCTGCGCGCCCACAGAGAGAAAGCCGTCATGAGCTCCCCGTCGACCCGCAAGCTGATATTGAGCGACATTGCTGATATCCGCGCGTACGAGCGTGAGCGTGACGCGTTCCGCCAGCAGGTGATTGAACTCAAGCGCCGCCGCCGCGTGTCGGTCGGTCCTCACATCAGCTTCGTTTTTGAGAATCGTGAGACCGTTCGCTTCCAGATCCAGGAGATGGCCCGCGTCGAGCGGCTCTACAGCGACGAGCAGATCGCAACCGAGCTGCGGATCTACAACCCGCTGATTCCTGAGCCCGGTCATCTCGCAGCGACGATGTTCGTTGAGTTGACGAGCGAGGCGCTGTTGCGCGAGTGGCTACCAAAACTCGTCAACGTCGAGCGTTGCGTGCAGCTCCGCGTCGGCGACACCACGCTGGCTTTCGTGCTCGACTCCGACCACGAAACGCAGCTCACCCGTGACGACACCACCTCTGCCGTGCACTACGTGCATCTGGCCGTGGGTGCAGCCGATATCGCACGATGCGCGCACGAATCGATGGCCTTGGCGATCGAGCATCCGAACTACCGCAACGCCACCACTCTTGGCCCCGATACCATCGCCGAGTTACTGGGAGATCTCCGAGGGGACTGACAAACGTGGGCATCGACGCGATCGGTGGATGGCCAGGGGCACTGCGTCCACTCACCGAAGGCACCAGCCTCACGGTCGAGGCGGCGAGCCACGCGATGCAGGAGATCCTCGCGGGCACCGCCACGCCCGCGCAGATCGCGGCGTTCATCGTCGCGCTGCGGATGAAGGGCGAAACGGTCGACGAGATGACCGGTTTGGTGCGGGCGATGTATCAGGCAGCGACGCCGCTCGATCTTGGATCGGCGCGCGATACTGCCATCGACATCGTGGGTGCGGGCGGGGCTCCAGCCCGCCAGGACGCGGCACTGAACGTGTCGACGATGGCGTGTTTCGTCGCCGCCGGTGCCGGCGCCACAGTGTGCAAGCACGGCAACCGCAAGGCATCCAGTACATCGGGCTCGTTCGACTTCCTGGCCGCTATCGGCATTCCTGACGACCTCACGCCGGCCACGGTGCAACGTTGTGTGCACGAGGCGGGCATCGGTTTTGCGTTTGCCCGCACCTTCCACCCGGCGATGCGCTTCGCGGCACCAGTGCGTGCCGAGATCGGCATCCCAACCGTGTTCAACGTGCTCGGGCCGCTGGCCAACCCGGCGCGTGTGCGGCGCCAGGTGATCGGCGTGGCTCAGGCTGCCCAAGCAGACAAAATGGTGCGGGTGCTGCAGGCGAACGGCGCGCATCACATTCTCGCCGTGACCGGCGACGGTTCCCTCGACGAGTTCACCACCACTGGTGCGACACGGGTCCACGAGTTGCGCGACGGCGAGCTGCGGACCTACGACGTGACACCTGAGTCGGTGGGGCTGGATCGCGCCAACGCAGCGGGGCTACGGGGCGGCGACCCGGCATCGAACGCAGTGCTTTTCGCCGAGCTCCTCGAGGGCGCGCCGGGGCCGGTCCGCGACATCGTGGTGATGAACGCGGCGGCCGGGCTGGTCGTGGCGGGCCTCGCCGCGGACCTTGCCGCTGGTGTCGTACAGGCGCAGATCGCGATCGACACCGGTGCCGCGACCGTGGCGTACCAACGGCTGCTCGCAGTGATCCGCGCCGCGACCGAGTAGCCGCAAGCTCGTGCTGGGGTACAGCAATTGCGTCGGCGTCGTCACTGGGCCAGCCAACCGCAAGCACAGCGGGTCGGGCAGCCGTCGGTAGAGTGCCGCCATGTCGACGATGCGTTATCGCTGTACCGCCTGCGGCAATCTCACACGGTTCGACGTCACCATCGCCCGGCGAACCACGGCCTTTCACCACTACAGCGTGGGTGGCGAGTTGGCCATCGAGGACGAACGCGTGCTCGACGAATCGATCGAGCGCGTCGAATGTCGCTGGTGTGGCACCGGCGGTTCGGTCGTTGCCCGTACCGACGAGGTGGCCGACTGAGCGAGCTCGTCGTTCCGCGCGACCTGCTGCGTCCGGTCGCCGAGCGAGCGCTCGCGGTCGTGCGCGAGGGGTTGCGGGCCAGGCCACCTTTGGTCGCCCCGCCGGCGTTGGTGCCGCTCACTCGGTTTCGTCGCCTGCCGCCGACTGCGGTCGACACGGTGATCGCAGCACTTGACCACGATGCCACGTTGCGTAAGCGGGTGAGCGCGGACACCTCTGAGCGCGAGGTCGGCCGGGTTGCCTGGCTGTGGTTGTGCCGACCCGACGCATGGGATGACGAGCTGCGCGAGGCCCTGGGCGAACTTGCCGAGCTCGATGGGGCACCGGGCACCACCGAGGCCGTCACGGACGCGCAACTTCGGCGCCGCCTTGCCGGAGCCGAGCGCGCACGAGCTCGCGCTGAGGAATACGCCACAAGAGTCG
>JAYUFA010000267.1:0-1972 GCA_043738925.1 Actinomycetota bacterium | reverse complement strand
AAGACGCCGACGCAACTCCTCGTACTGGCGCAGCAGCTCCGCCTCGATGGTGACCGCGAGCGCGTCGCGTTCAGCTTGCACGCGGGCCATGTCCGTATCGATGGCCAGCTCGTCGGCGCGCAACGTGGCGGCGACAGCGTCGGTCGCTTCCGTCGCAGATGCGTGCCGAGCACCCAACTCGAACAGCGTCGCGTCGAGCGGTTCGGCGAGCTCCATCTGAACCAGGATTTCGTCCTCGAGCACATGCTGACGACGGCCGAGCGACGCGATCTCGTCCTGGATGGCCTGCAACTCTTTCGGCGCGGAAACCGTGCCGGAATACAGCTTCTTGTCCTCCGCAGTCACCTTCGCCACGACCAGCGCATCGGCGTCCTCAAGACGCTTCTGTTCACGAGCGACGCTGTCACGCTGCGCGCGCACCTCGGCTATCTCGCTGTCGAGCACATCACGTTCGTGGGTTCGGCGCGCCAACTCGGCTCGATCGGGCAACGCGGCGCGGCGATGCCGCAGCTGGTCGAGCTGAACGTCGTGCTCTTGGAGATCAAGCAAAGTGGCGAGTGCGCTCATGGTCCCGGGGTGGTCGTTGCGGAGTGTGTTGTGGTCGTCGTGCCGCCTCGTGACGTTGTCGGCGGCGAATGCGCAGTCGTCGTGGGAGCGGTCGTCGGTGGGCTCGAGGTGTTGGGCGGATGCGACGACGTGGTTGCGTTCGGCACCGTGGTCGGCACGTTGCTCGTCGTGGTGCCGCCGCTCAACGTTGTCGTTGGAGGCACCGTAGTGCTCGGGGGTGTGCTCACGCACCTGTCGGCCGTGCCATCGCCGTCATCGTCGACACCGAACAGCAGAGCCGGGCAAGCACCATCGCGCGCCGGCACGGCCGTTCCCGCTGCACACGCGTCGGGAACGCCGTCACCGTTCGCGTCGACCGTTACAGCATCCTCGCCGGGCTTCTCCCCGCACGAGCTGCGCGCGAACTGCTTCAACGCGGCCACGTCAGCCGCGGTCCGCAACGTGCGTCCAGCGCGGGTGCTGTCGGCAGCGAGGAACGGCTTGACCTCGCGGTTTTCGTGGTACGCGGTGTTGAAGTTGCCCCAAATCGCAGCCGGGAACGACCCGCCGGTGACCCCCGAGACCCCGCCCACATTGCGCATCTGCACGCTCGCATCGGGATTGCCCATCCATACGGCAGTGGCCAGGTACGGCGTGAACCCGACGAACCAGGCGTCCGTGAAATCGGAGGACGTGCCGGTCTTGCCCGCCGCTGGTTGCGCGGGCAGCCGCGCTTTTGTGCCTGTGCCGCCGATGACGTTCTTTTCGAGCACCTGGGTAACGAGACGCGACGACTGCACCGAAATGGCCCGCGTCGCGGTCGACACATGCCGATAGAGCACCTTGCCGTCGCGGTCCTCGATGCGGTCGACGAAGTACGGATCGACTCGTACACCGTCATTGGCGATCGACGCGTAGGAGTTGGCCATGTCGAGTGGCGTTACATCGAACACGCCGAGCGGCAATGTCAGGACCGGGTCAAGGCGCGACGTGACGCCAAGCGCATGCGCGGTCGAGATCACGTTGTTGAGCCCGACGACCTGAGCAATGCGAAGGTAGGCGCAGTTTGACGATCGCAGCGTCTGCGCGGTGATGTCACCAACGCTGCCAGCTGCTCCCGAGAAGTTCTCGGCGATGTACGGATCGGGTGTACCGCCCTTGTTGGCGAACTCGCACGGGCTCGTGCCGTCGATCGTGTCGCTCGGCACGACCCCTGCCTCCATGGCAGCCGAGAGCACGAAAGCCTTGATCGACGAGCCGGTCGGTCGGCCTTTCTGCGTGGCGATGTCGAACTTGAACTTGTCGAAACCCGGACCACCGACCAGTGCACGAACAGCGCCGGTGCCAGGCTCGACCGCGGCGAGCGCCGCGGTGAATCGGTCGTCATTGATCGGCGCCAACGTCTCGGCCACGGCACGTTCAGCCG
>JAYUFA010000266.1:0-13959 GCA_043738925.1 Actinomycetota bacterium | reverse complement strand
CCATGGCGGAAATCGGCGCGATCATCTGCGGCGATCCCGATACCGCCCTCGCGCAGTGCAAGCGTTGGGAGTCTGCGGGGGCCGATCAGCTCGTGTTCGGCATCGGTTGTGCAACCAAGGCCGACACGCTCGAGATGATCGAACTCATGGGCAAGCACGTGATCCCGAAGATCGACACCGATCCTGTGCACCGCAGCACTCGCATGCGCGACGCTTTCGTGTCGAAGCCGTAGCTCTCGACACGTGCCGACGTGTCAGCCCGAAACCCCCTATGGTCGGCCGGCTCCGGGGACATCGACGTCGAACGCGTCGATGCGACCGGTGGCCTTCAGTTTGACGATCTCACGTTTCCATGTCGCGGCCACACAGACGAGCAATGTTCGGCGGTCGTCGCCGCCGAGTACGCACGCCACCGGGATCACGTCGGTGAACGTGAACGAGTCGGTGACCTCTCCGCCTGGGAGCACGCGGAAAACGCGCGCGCCAATCGGATCGGCAACCCAAACGGCGCCAGCGGCATCGAGACAGATGCCGTCGGGCGGAGCGACCGGGATCGTGTCGCTCTCGGGAAAGAGCGTCGCATAGCGGCGCCGATTTTCGAGTGTGCCATCGGCGGCGATGTCGAACGCCGTGAGACACGAGCCCGCACTCTCGGCGATGATCAACGTACGACCGTCATCGCTGATGATGTGACCGTTCGGAGACGAGAGGTCATCGGCCGCGCAAGAGATCTCGCCGGCTGCGGTGACGCGAATCGATTGACCCGGAACGCGCGCGCTGTTCGGGTCGTGGATTCGTGAGCCCATGTCGCCTACGTACGCCGTGCCGTCAGCGCTGACGATCATGTCGTTGATGTCACCGCGCGCGATGCTCGACAGATCCGCGTGGTCGACCAACGTGCCGTCGGGTTCGAGTCGATGGAGCCGCTGCGTTTCCATGGCGACGACCAGTAAGCGCCCGTCGGGCAACCAACCTAACCCTGAGGGGTCGTCGTGGTGCATCTCGACCACGGTTGTTGCGTTGCCGTCGAGATCGGTGCGCACCACGCGGTGACCCTGCATGTCGCTGAACCACAGCGCGTCATCGTGCCAGCGCGGGCCTTCACCAAACCACAGACCGTCGAGGATCGTGCGATGGTTTCTCATGCTGCAACCTTTCGAACGGATTCATAGGCGCGGCGCGCCCGGGCGAACGCGTCAGCGTCATCGCTGATCGATCCGAACACCTCGATGCCGAGAGGAGCGTCGCACCCACCACTGCGCAGCGTTGCAACGATCGCATCGAGATCAAACTCGCCTTCGCCCGGCCAGCGTCGGTGGTCGCGGCATTCGGCTGCGAGATCGTCCAACACGGGTACGCGCGGCGCGTCTGCGATTTGGACGCCCCAGATACGTGACGCGTCGACGGCCCCGATATCTGCAAACGTGCCGCCGCGCCGCTCGTGATGCCACGTGTCGAGGATCATGCCGCCATTCGGTCGATCGGCACCGCGCACGATGGTCCAGGTTTCGGCCAGCGTGTGCAGCGGCGACCACGCGAAGAACTCGATTGCCATACGAAGACCGTCGTTTGCGCCGCGATCGCACAACGCGCCAAACGCCTCGATCGCTGCGCTCACGTGCAGAGCGGCGCCTACGGGAACCAGCACGCTGATGCAGTCGGGGTTGACTTCGCGCGCGATAGCCAACACATCATCAACGCTGTGCATCGACGCCGGAGCATCGGCACCTGGCAGCCAGGTCATGATCGGGTCGAGTTCAGCGATCGCGAGGCCGAGGTCGCCGAGCAGTAAACGCACGTCGGCAGGCGTGAGCCCGGAGGCGAGCATGGCGTCGTACTCGGCCGGTCGCAACGAGATCGCGTTGAAGCCGGCGGCGCTCGCGGCGCGGGCCTTGGTCACGAAATCGCAGCCCCGCGTGGTGCCGGTGCAGAAGACAAGATCGCTCGCGTGCAACACCTCAGCGACCGCCGAACTCTGCGGTCAGCGGTTCGATGTCAACCCACTCGGCGTTCTCGCTGCTCGAGGCGCGCATGGCGTCGATGACGCGCTGCGCGGCGAGAGCATCGGCAAACGTTGGCGTGAGCGGCGCGCCGGTCGGCGACCAGGCCGGGTCGTTGCGCACGATCGCATCGCGGAATCGCTCGGCGAGACGTACGAACGGTGGAAGTTCCATGAAGGTGAACGCATGCTTCGGGTCACCTTCGGCGATCACGACGTCAGGTAACCGGAGGTCATCGGGTATCACCAGTGGTTCGCTGTGACCCGCACCGCGGCCGATGGTCGCGGTGTCACGGCCGAGGGTGATGGTTCCGGTGCTGCCGACGATCTTGAAGGCCATCGTGGGTTCTCCCCACGCCGCGGCGCAATGCTGCATGAGTGCGGTAGCGCCGTCGCGCATGCGGAACGTGGCGGTGTACGTGTCCTCCGCAGTGCCCTCGTTGGCGTTGCGCGGTCCGACCACGTTGAGTCGAGCGCTCACCGCGTCGATCTCACCGGCCCACGACCGAAAGCGATCGATATTGTGTGGTGCTGCAGCATTGAGAATGCCACCACCACGACTGGCATCGAACCACCACTCCTCGTTGAAGGCGAGATGCAATCCACCTGCGACGAGCGAGCTGATCTGGAGAAACGTTGCGAGCTTCACGACGCCGATGTCGCCATTGGCGACCACGCGGCCGACGGCCGCGTCAAGCGGACTCCAGCGGAACTCGAATGACGTGCAATGAACGATGCCCTTGTCGCGCGCCGCGTCATACATCTGTTGACCGTCTGCCGCATTGATGGCGAACGGCTTCTCGCACAGCACATGCTTGCCGGCTTCGACCGCTTCGAGCACCAGCTCCAGGTGACTGTCGGGCGGTGTCGACACCGTGACCACATCGACGCCGAGCGCCAGCGCGTCGCCGAGCGACGAACACGCATGGGCAACGCCAAGCGTCTCGGCGCGAGCGCGGGTGCGCGCAGCGTCGCGGCCTACGAGAGCAACCACGTCGAAGCCGGCTGCCTGCAGCGCGGGCACATGGACACGGCCGCCGAATGATGTCCCGACGACGACGGCGCGAAGCGCGCCACCAGCAGGGGTCGCAGAGGTCATTGGCTCACCAATCGCTGACAGAGGGGGCTGCGGCCCGAGGCGAGGGGCTCCAGCTGTATCCATATCGTGCCATCGGACCACCACAGCTCGCGGCAATCGCCGGTGACATGGAAGTGGCGCGGCGGCGCCAAACTGGTGGGCGCCTCGTCTCCGCGCGCGTATCCGATGGTGCCCGGAGCCATGCCTGCCATGGTCAACTGGAGCTCGACGAAGCTGTGGCGATCGGCCTCACGGGAGGGTACATAGAGCCGCTGGTAGAGGACCGCGATCGACACGTTTGCCCAGAGGCTCCATGCGATCGCTCCAACGAGCACGACTGTGGCAGCGATAGTGCGGCGCCGATGCTGCCTCGTGGCGACGAGCATGTCGAGCACGACAAAGCACGCAGGTAGTGCGAGAAGCACTGCCGGTAGCAACAGATCGCCTTCGTATCGCTGCGCGACGAACCCAATGGTGAGCACACCGATCGTGGCACCGATGCTCGTCATCGCTGGCAGAGCGAGCCGCGCCAGGCGACGTCGATGGATTACCGAGTGACCGACAATGAGTGCGCCGGCGCCGGCCAGCGCGACCAACAGCGGTGAGACCGACGTGAGGCTCGCGGTGCGGTCGCGAGTGTCGAACACGACGTCGCCGACAACGCGCGCCGGTCGATCGAACCACAGGTAGGGGAACTGACGTGACAGTTGTGCGCCGTCAGGGCGAAGGTAGGCGAGCATCGTCGAGGGCGCATAGCCCACGTTGAACAACGAGCCACCGTTGGCTGCGAGCGCAGCGCGGCGATCCGCGCTGATGTCGGTCCATACCTGGCTTGCGTACGGTGGGCTGAGCGTCGTACCGAAGCGTGCCTCGTTGATAGCGACGTGAACGCCGATGGGAACCAGCGCAGCGATGAGAACCAGGCGAGCGTGGCGCGCGTCGAGTGATCCGCAGCCGATCGCGTCGCGCAATCGTGCCGTTGTGTGTCGCCATCGTGGCCCGCCGCCTGTGCGGTTCGACGCGAGCGCAACCAGAGCGATGATGATCGCGGTCGCGCATGGTGCGAGCCCGACTGAGGCACGCGATGTCATCGCGACGGTTGCGCCCAGGCCGAAGGCCAGCACGGTGTGTCGCGACGGCGCGTTGAGTACGAGCAGCAGGCGATGAAACGTCCACAACGCGGCCGCCAGTCCCCAAAGGATGGCCTCGTGATACACCGCAGTGACGCTCGCAAGGAAGAGCACGGGCGTGGCAGCTACGAGCACTATCGGCGTCGCAAAACTCATCAACCGGTCGACACCGTCAACTGGCCGATTGTCGAGGTTGCCACGGACGAGAAGCCTCGTCTGCCACAGCAAGCCGCGGACGGCGATGAGCAGCACCGTCCACGCGGCGAGCATCGACGGTTGCGTCAACCGGCCGTCGAATCGACTCGTGAGCAAGAGGATCGGCATGCGCAGCACCGTTGGGAAGATGCCGAAGTACAAGTGGTAGGCGTTGCCATGATGGAATGCTTCGAGGCCGATTCGGTCAATAGGCACACTGAGGTGTCCGTGAAAGAGGCGGCGCGCTTGCACGTCGTAGAAGTCGCTCGTGTAGCGCGTGGGCTGGAGGTGACGAGACCAGTTCGCGAGCACGATCACGAACAGTGCGGTGGCGATGCCGGCACCCGCTCGACCCGGACGGATGAGCTCTCGGGGGGCGTTGCTAGCCTGCCTTTGTCGCTCCGCCCGTTCCACCGGGCCGAAGCATAGATGGTGACATGGCGCGACCTACAGTGTGCGCCCATGGTCGACACGGAAGCGCCGCCTCGCATCGCCGTGTTCGTCGTGGCGTTCAACGCCGAGTCGACGCTCGCGGCCACCTTGGAGCGCATTCCGGCGGCGTTCCTGGCCCGTGTCGCGCACGTCCTGGTGTTCGACGACGCCAGCGACGATCGCACATGGGAGGTTGCCACCGGGTATGCGGCTGCACATCCCGAGATGCCGCTCGTCGTCGAACGCCACCCGGAAAATCGTGGCTACGGCGGCAATCAGAAGACCGGTTATCGCTGGTGCATCGAGCACGGCATCAACGTCGTGGTGCTCGTGCACGGCGATGGTCAATACGCGCCCGAGGAACTCGCTCGTATGACCGCTCCGATCGAACAAGGTCGAGCCGATCTGGTCATGGGTTCACGGATGCTGCGGCGTGGTGGAGCGCTGCGCGGTGGCATGCCGCTGTACAAGTTCGTGGGCAACAAGGTCCTCACGTTCACGCAGAACCGACTCGCCGGCGTGCGCCTCTCGGAATGGCATTCGGGTTACCGTGCCTTCCGTGTGTCGCTGCTGGCCGCAGTGCCCTTCGAGACCAACAGTGACGTGTTCGACTTCGACACGCAGATCATCTTGCAAGTACTCGAGGCCGGTGGTCGTATCGAGGAGATCGACATTCCGACGTTCTACGGCGATGAAGTGTCGTACGTGAACGGGATTGTGTACGGCAAGGACATCATGCGCCACACCGTTGCGTTCCGGCGGCGTCGTCGCGCGACGCGACGCCGACAAGCGAGTTCGGTCACCTCGACCTGAATCAGGCGACCGTGGCCGAGAACACTGATGGCGTGGTCGGTATGCGTGAGCCGCCGCGTGGTTCGATCGTGACAGCCACCGTGGCGACGTTGGCGGGTACTGACGCAAGGGTCACCACGGCTCGGCCGGATGCGTCAGGACGAAATACCGTTGACGGTCTCGGCGATGCTCCAGCGACGATGGTCCAGGCCTGATACGTATGGCCGTCATCGAGGGGGGCAAGCCGGTCGACGACGATCACGCCGCGCTTTCCGTCGGTCGCGCGCACGAATGTTGCGTGGCCATCGTTGCCGGTCATGGCGATGTCGGTTGCACCATTGGCGTGCAGACTCGCGACGAGCGCATCGCCGCTCGGCTGGGCGTCGTTGTTGCGGGCGATGACCACGCCGCCGGCGATGACGGCGATGAGAACGGCAGCGGCGGCGAGCAACAGGTGTGGTCGGGGCCACGTACGCGGCAACGGATCGCCGGTACGTACGTGGCGTATCGACGTTGCCGGCTCGTTCGTAGCGATGGCGCTCAGCACTCGTTCGCGCAAGTCAGGTGGTAGGCCGCCGTCGGCGTCGCGATCGTCGATCAGGTCGTCGCTGTCTGAGAGGTCGCCGGGTTCGATCGTGGCGGCCACGTCGTCGATGGTCTCGCGAAACGACGCAACATCGTCGCGGCATGCAGCGCACGTGTCGAGATGGCGTTCATAGCTCGTGTGTTCATCGCCCTCGAGCGCGTCGAGGGCGTAGAGGCCGGCGAGTTCGTGTACGTCGTTCATGTACGCACCCCGATCGCCTCGCGAAGACGGATCAGGCCTTCGCGTACCCTGGTCTTCACGGTGCCTAGCGGCAGGCCGAGCATGGTTGCGATCTGTGACTGACTGAGGCCGCCGAAGTAGGCAAGCTCGATGCAGCGGCGTTGCGCAGTGGTGAGATCGGCGAGCGCGATGCGTACCGCCGTGCGATCGATTCGGCTGAGTGCCACCCGTGCGGCGTCGGGGGCAGGAGGGATGGCAGGCTCGGATCGTGCGGCGCGGGCTGTGATATCGCGATAGGTCTGTTCTTTGCGCACTGCGTCGACCGCGCGCCGATGCGCGAGGGTCAAGGTGAACGCGCGGCCCGAGCCCCGCGCCGGATCGAACCTCGAAGCGCTTTGCCAGAGCTGCACAAACACCTCCTGCGTGACATCCTCGGCAAGGCGCGGATCTCGCACGACACGTTTGACGACGCGCCAGACAACCGGCGCGAGCAGGTCGTAGAGCCGGGCGAACGCCGCGGTGTCTCCTTGCGCGGCAGCCGTCAGCAGCGACTCCGCGCTCCCGGGGTCGTGATGCGGCTCCGGTGCTGGATCCTCCGCTGTGGCTGTCACGTTGTCCGTTCGCAGGTGAGGCGTGATCGGATTGCGACGTCTGGGACGTCACGACCCAGAATCGTACGGCGGGACCGTAAGGATCACCCGTTGTCGACACCGTTGTGGTGCTTCGCGTCCCGCGCCGCGAGTACCCTACGCGCACGAACCCGCGCCGGAGGTGCGCTCGCTGTGAATCCCGCATGTACCGCGGCTGACGTGAGCACGCAGGATACGGACGCTCGCGGGCTCACGTCGGTCGATGGTGACGTCGGCGTTGCGCAGCCGCGGCGATTCTGGTGGGAGCTGCTGATCGTCGGCTGGCTCTACTTCGTCTACGACATCATCAACAACCTGTCGCCCGTCAGTCGCACAGCCGCGCTGCGCCACGCCCGCGACGTCTTGCACCTCGAAAGCATCATGGGGCTCGATGTCGAAAAGGCCGCCAACAAATGGTTGGCGACACGCGAGTTCATCGGTTCACTGCTGGCCAACTTTTACAATCTGGCCCACATCTGGATCACGCTTGCCGTCATCGTGTTCTTGTGGTGGAAGCGACGCTCGCGATACGCCGATTTACGCAACGCACTCGTCGTGTTCAACCTCATCGGCTTCATCGTCTTCTGGCTGTATCCCGTCGCGCCACCGCGCATGCTCGATGGCTTCACCGATGTGATCGAACAGACGGGCGCCGTCAGCTCGTTCCACAGTGGGGCGCTGGCACCGGCCGCAAATCAGTTCGCAGCGATGCCCTCATTGCACGTGGCGTGGGCCTTGTGGTGTCTCGTCGCCGTCTATCGCACACTGCCAGGTCGCGGCTGGCGCATAGCCACATGGTTGCATGTGTCTCTTACGATCGTGGCCGTCGTTACCACCGCCAACCATTTCGTTCTCGACCTTGTCGGCGGTGTTGCGACGGCACTCGTCGGGTTCGCAATGGCCGAGTTGTTCGCGCGGCATGTGCGTCCGCTCATCGTCCGGCGCCGTATTGCGCAGTTGGCACACGCCGACCTGAGTTGATCGAATAGTTCAGCGTCGGTGGGCGCGGGCAATGCGGATGATCTCCTCGGCCGGATCGCCCCGAAACATCGCGCGTTGTGCCGCTACGCGGCGGCGCCGGGCCGGCGTGTCGTTTGCCAGCTCCGCGACGGCTTTCACCAGATCGGTGGCGCCCAAGGGGGCGGTCGAAATCTCGGCCCGCACCATCGCGCGCATGTTGTCGCGACCATGGCCGGGAATCGGTCGATAGCTCACCACCGGCACGCCTGCGGCACAGGCTTCCATCGCGGTGAGTCCGCCGGCGTTGTCGACCAGTACGTCGGCCGCCGCAAGGTAGCGCGGGAGTTGGTCGGTCCAGCCAAGCGCCTGTCCGTGGCCGGCAGCCAGCACGCGCTGGCGTAGGCGTTCATCGCGGCCACAGAAGGTCACGACCGTGAAGCCGCCGTTGACCGACAGTGCCCGCACGGTCCGCGCGAGGTCGCTGCCGACGCCCCACGAGCCCGCGGCGACGATGACCACATGGTCGTTTGTCATGAACCCCAGCGCCGAGCGCGCTTCGTCGCGATCGGGGAGCATCTCGCGCACCCGAGGCGACACCGCGGGACCGGTGGCGATCACAGGGGCGCTCACGAGTTGGCGCGCGTCCTCGGCCGATACCTCGTGCACGGCGAGGTGCAGGTCCACCGCCGCGTGCACGGTGCGCGGGTGGATGCCGAAGTCGGTGAGGAAGTTCACGAGCGGCGATGGCAGTTCGCCGCTCGCTCGCATCTCGCCCAGGATCAACGTGGCCAAGGCATACGTCGAAACCACCACGTCGGCGTTGGCGTTGCGTACCTCGCGCTGCAGAGTCGGCCCGGTGACGCGACGAAGAACGCGCAACGTTCGGTCCCACGACCGCGACGGTCGGTAGTAGAGCCGGTAGGTGCGCTCGTACCATTTCGGCGCGAACCGAAGTTGGAACCGGTAGACCTCGCGCCACAACCACACCGCCGCGCGTGGCGCCGCGTCGAAGAGATCAACCACTTGAGCCTCGTGCCCTGCGGCTTCGATCCGGCGGGCGATTTCGTGGGCCGCGCCGTCGTGACCTGCGCCCATGCTGGCCGAGACGATCAGGACAGATATTCTGTCGCCGTGATGACGAGCGTCTCCGAGTTCTCCCGCGTCGTTCAGCGGTTTCGCCACGGGCCCAGGTGGTTTCACCTCAAGGACGTGTTCACGCTCGTGAACCTCGTCAGCGGGGTGATCGCGGTGCATTTCGTCATCTTCGGATGGCCCCGGACCGCGGGTTTCACCGTTGTGGCCGGCTACCTGTTCGGTGATCTGCTCGACGGCCAAGTGGCCCGCATGACCGGGAAGGCGAACCGCTTCGGCGCCGAACTCGATTCGATCGTCGATCATTTCGTGCACGTGGTGGTTCCCGGGATCATCCTGTACAGCGTCTACAACGATGGTGGCCACGAACTCCTCGGCATCATCGCCCTGGGCGTGCTGGTCGGCACGGCCACCATTCGCCACGCGCGTCTCGCCGCGGCGAAGTTCGACTTCCCGTTGTGCTGGTGCGGCCTGCCGCGCACCATCAGTGGCTTCACCGCCATGTCGCTCGCCCTCGCGAAAACGGTCACCGCGAACTTCGACACGTACTACCTGCCGGCGTTCTTGGTGGTGGTCTTCCTCGCCACGTTGAACTTGGTGCCCATTCCCTACATGACGCACCGCGGCAAGCGCGCCATGCAGGGCTGGGTCAAATTCCTGGTGGCGTCGTTCGTGGTGCTGCCGGTGGTCGTGTTCTTCGTCGATCGCGACCGCACGTTCGATGTGTTCCTCGTGTTCATGCTGGGGTACGCATTTACCGGATGGATTCCGGTGCGCGCCGACGAACGCGAAGCCTTCCGGGCCGAGTATCGACGCTGGTCGACCGAACTCGCGCAGTAACCGAAGCGTCGCGCCGACGTTCAGCGAACGAACGCGACGATGGCGTCGCATACGCGGTCGATGGTGGCGTCGGACATGGGTGACGAATGCAGCGGCAGCGACATGATGTCGTCACCGGCAGCGTCGCTCACCGGCAAAGGTCCGTGGCGGAACTGCTGGAAGTACGTGTGACGATGCGCGGGACGCCAATGCAGGCCCGTGTCGATGCCCTGCTCCTTCAGGTGGGCGCGAAGGTTGTCGCGCAGCTCTGCGGGAACGCGAAGAAAGTACAGGAACGGCGTGACGTCGTCGAAGGGTCCGCTTGGAGCGCGTAGCGCGTCATAGCCTTTGAGGCGCTCGGCGTAGCGAATACACGCGCTCTGGCGGTTGGCGCGAATGCGCGGCAACTTCGCGATCTGTGTTGCGCCGAGCGACGCGTGGATGTTCGACAGGTGATAGCGGTAGCCGATGCGCACCCCGTCGTAGTCCCAGGTGCGGGCGTTCTTGTACATCACTGCTGCCGGCTGATCGGAGCCGAGGATGCGGATTTCGCGCGCGAGGCGCTCCTCATCGGGCTCAGCGAGCATCAACACGCCGGCATCGATAGCAGTAAGGCACTTCACCGGATCGAAGCTGAACATGCAAAGGTCGGTGAAGGTGCCAATGGCGCGGCCATTCGACGACGAGCCGAACGAGTGGGCGGCATCGTGGATGACGCGCAGGCCGTGCTCCTGGGCGATCTGCGACAAGGCATCGTGATCGCACAGGTAGCAGCCGTAGTCGAGCGCCATGATGGCACGGGTCCGTGGCCCGATGAGCTCGTCGACTCGAGCCGGGTCGATGCACATCGTGTCGTCGTCGACATCGCAGAACACCGGGACGGCACCGACGGCGAGCACGGCCTGCACGTTCGACAGGTGACACATCGAGGGCAGAATCACTTCGTCGCCATCGCGAAGGCCGGCGATCATCGCCGCGACGTGGAGCGCAGCGCCTCCGGTGGCGAGCGCCACGGCCCGACGGTCGGTGGCGCCGACGGTCGAGGCGACGGCAGCTTCGAAGCGACTCACATCAGTGCCCATCCCGAGCCAGCCCCGGCGCAACGCCGCGGTGGTTTCGGCGATGTCGTCCTCTTCGAGAAGGGGGCCATAGACGGGGATGGGTGTATCGATTGATGAACTCAAGGTGGCTACATTGCTCCTTCGCGATGCGCTGTTCAAATCTTGACGCTTGGTGGCCCGTTCGTTCGCGCGCGCTGACGATGTACGCCCTGGTCGGCGCCGGTTCGGCGACCGCCCCCGCGGCGCCTACCGCCCCGGAGAGTGGCTGGCTTGCGGCCACCTGCTTCGGGATGGGTGACATGCTACGACGAAACCCGACCGACGTCGCGGAGCAAATTGAGGCGCACCCAGCCCCCGTCGGCCAGCGCCACCGTCGGTTTGTATGAGTCCGCTCGCCTTCGGGCTATCCCTCGCTGCCGCGCTCTGCCTGGCGCTGGCGTCGCTCCTGCAACACGACGCGGCGCGTGCAGTTCCTCGCCATGTCGGAACCGTGCGGCTCTTCGTCCGACTGCTGCGTACCCCGCGATGGCTCGTAGGTCGGGCGATCGACACCGGGGCACTCGTGTTGCAGGCCGTGGCGCTACGCCACGGATCGCTGATCGCCGTGCAAGCCGTGATCACCACGAGCGTGGTGCTCGCACTGGGTTTCGACACCCTTGCCGGGCGCCGACGCGTGCATCGCCCCGAGATCATCGGCTCGATCGCGGTGGTGGCCGGCGTAGCTGCACTGCTGGTGGTCGGCCGACCACGTGACCATGGGCATCGATCGCACTGGATGGCGTGGGTGGGCCTGTTCGCCGTCGTCGGGATCGGTGTGCTGCTGGCTGCGATGTATGCGCGGGGTCGCCGCGATCCGCGTCGCGCGGCGTCGGTTTTGGCCGTCGCGACCGGTGCCTGCTTCGCGCTCGATGCTGCGTCGCTCAAGGCGCTCGCGCATGGCGGGTTCGAGCGATTCGCAATCTTCGGTGCCGCGTTTGCGGTCGCCGCGATTACCGGAAACGTGCTTGTGCAGCGCGCGTTCCAGCTAGCGCCGCTGAACGCGTCCTTGCCGTTGCTGACGGCCACGATTCCGGTCGCGGGCGCCTTCGCCGGCTTCGTGCTCTTCCATGAACGGTTCCGACACGGCCTGGGCGTGCGCACCGTCGCGGCTCTTGCGGTGCTGGTTGTCGCGCTCGGTGCACTCCTCGCAGCGCGTTCTTCCGACACGGTCCCCGCCACCGCCTCGTAGCGCGCGTCGCCGCAAGTGCTCATCAGCGTCGATACTGGCAGCCATGACCAGCTACGAGCATCTCACCCAACTCGGTGCACCGGCCTCGATCGCCGAGTCGCCTGAGGCGGCGCACCTCGAGGTCGTACCCGCGCCCGAGGGGCCGTTCCTCGTGCGCTTCACGTGTCCCGAGTTCACCACCTTGTGCCCCGTGACCGGACAACCCGACTTCGCGCACCTTGTCATCGACTACGTACCGGACCATTTGCTCGTCGAATCCAAGTCACTCAAGCTTTTCCTCCATTCGTTTCGCGACCAACGCGACTTCCACGAGGCGTGCACCGTCACCGTGGCCCGTCGCATTCACGACATCACGAAGTGTCGATGGATTCGCATTGGTGGCTACTGGTTCCCGCGCGGTGGCATCCCGATCGACGTCTTTTATCAAGCGGGCGAACTGCCCGACGGCGTTTGGGTGCCCGATCAGGGCGTTGCGCCATACCGCGGTCGCGGCTGATTGCCAGTGCCAAGCGCGGTACCTATGCGTTGCCCGTGAACCAGCCCGTTCGCATCGCGGAAAAGCTCAGCGTCGGAGCAACGATCCAGGTCGATCTTGTGGTTCTGACGTAGCCGCGTCCGGTGTCGTGCCGCAGCTGCTCGCCGGGTGGTCGAGCACGTCGATGCGGCGCACCGCGGGTGCCGCATCGGGCGCAAAGTCGACGAGCAACATGTTGCCGGCGCCGTGACCGAACAATGGCGCGCCCGAGTACCAGGCCGGCGTTCGTACCCCGTTGTCCGCGAGGTTGGTGGTGACGTGCCAATGCCCGAGCGCGACGTAATCGGCGTTGGTGGCATCGACGTCGCTGATCGTGAAGCGTGATGATCGATGCGCTTCGTCGGTCATCGACGGAACAAAATGGCCGTGGGCCGCGGCGATGAACCATCGGTCGCCGGGATGCAGTGGCACCGCAGCCAACGGTGTGTTGCCCGGTACATGGTCGGTCATCGCTCGGGCCCACACGCGCAGCGCGCCACCCGCGAAGTCGGCCGTCGAACCATTCGGATCGTCGAAAAAGTGCACACCCGACAAGTCGACGACGTCGCGCTGGCGGTTGTAGACGTTGGTCGCGTCGTATACGTCGTGGTTGCCGGGTAGCAGCGCCACTTCGGCCTCGACGCGACTCAGACGGTCGAACGTTGCGGTCACAAGTTCGTGCGATACCCGCGCATGCTCGAACAGGTCACCGACGATCAGCACGACATCGACCGCATGTTCATCGACGACGTGCGCGATCACGTCGATCGGACAAATGCATTCGTCGCGATGAAGGAGACCTCGAGGCTCGCGCGATCGGGGTCCGAGGTGGATGTCAGACGTCTGCAGCACACGAACCGGTCGGCGAAGCACGGGCGGCACTGTAGGTCGTGTGCGCATCGGGGCACCGAATCGACGCTCGCGGCATCGCCCACCTGAACGCCCGATCTTGGCTGGCGACTCAGCCGAACGAGCGTTCCGCGGCGATGTCGTAGATCTTGACCGAGAAGCCCTTTGGTGCTGGTCCGCCCGATCGCGGCGCCGAGGCGATGGCCGCCATGTGGGCATCGAAAGCGGCCTGATCGGCCCAGCGCTCGAACAGGACCACCCGGGCGGGGTCGACCGGGTCGGCACTCATGACGTACTCGAGGCAACCACCCTCGGTGCGCGTGGCTCGCATGGCGTCCTCGCGCCCGGCGAGAAACGCGTCCCTCTCGGTTGGATCGACATCGAACTGGCCAGCCACGATCAACATCAGCGTTTC
>JAYUFA010000265.1:0-1981 GCA_043738925.1 Actinomycetota bacterium | reverse complement strand
TGGGGTAGGGCGCGTCGATCATGGTTTCGTCAACGAGGTCATCGCGTTGCGTCTCAGGCCGACTCCTGATGCAACGTTCGAACGCATGGAAGGCATATGGCGCCACAGGCAGCTTCTCCGATCCATCGACTGCCGCTGCAGCCCCTCACCGCGGTCGCAGTGCTCAAGAATGTGAACAAGCCCGAGCTGGTTGCGGCGAACCTCGCGCGCCTCGTGGAGGTTGACCCAGCGTTGTCGGCGATGGTCTTGCGCATGGCGAACTCGCCGCTGTTCGGATTCAGCGGCCGGGTCAGTAGCGCGCGTCAAGCCACGGTGTTACTCGGCACGAAGACCGTAGGCTCGCTGGCCGTCGGTGGTACCGCCTCGCTGGTGTTCGGTACCGCCGAATTGACCGCGACGCCGGGCTACTGGGCGCATGCCATTACGGTCGCCTGCGCCAGTTCCACCGTGGCGCGCTTTCAGGGCGTGAATCCGGAGGAGGCGTTCACCGCCGGCTTGCTGCACAACGCCGGAGCGCTGTCGGTCGCAGAAGGCGAATCCAGCTTCGATCCCGACGATCGTTGCTACGCGGAGCGTTCCGCAGACCTCCTGCGATCGTGGGGCCTTCCGACGGCCCTGGTCCGTGCGGTTCGCCTTCACTGCGCATCGCGCGATGGGGTCACCGACGGTCTCGCGTTGTCCGTGCTGATCGGCCATGCGCTCGCGCCGGCGGTTGACGACACGAAGCCACACGGTTCGTTGACGCCGCGTGACGCGTTCACCTCGGTTGGTGCCGGTAGCGGCCGATTCGACGAAGTCATCTTATCGATCCGTCGCGACGTGGATGCCACCGCTCGCTTTCTCGAGATCGAGGCCGCATGAACCTGCTCGCTCAACTTGAGGCGTCGAACGGCGCCACGCTCGACAAGCTCCGCAGCGGTGAAGTCGACACGCAGATGTTGCTGCTGCAGTTGCTCACCACGTCATGTCTGCTCGAGATCACCAAGCTCATGTCTGCACGCGTCGACGTCGCCACGTTCGCGCCGGCAGCGCTAGAGATTCTCACGCAGTTTGCTCCAGTCGACAGCTGTTCGATTCGGATTCAGGCCGACGACGTGCCGACCGCTCGCGCTGTCGTCGGAGCGTTTCCCGATGAGCTCGACGCAGAGCTCTTCGAGTCGTCCATCGCTGGCGCAATGGTCACGAGCATCGCCGCAAAGGCCAGCATGCTGACCGCTGGTGACGCTCCCGTGGGGTATTTGGCGGCAACGAATCTTGCGGAGGCGATCGCGAACTCGGATCTCATCGAAAAGATGGCCGAACAGATTTCGGTCGGCTTAAATGCTGTGCTCGAAGCGGAGCGTACGCGTCGCAAGCTCGCGGCATCACGTGCGCTCGAGATCGTGTCGCACATCGACGAGCGATACGCCGTCAGCGACCTCGAACAGTTCGTGCAGGCACTCGCTGCGCTGCCGAACGCGATCGGTGCTCGTTTGCGACTCCAGAATGCGCGATTCGGAGGGCCACTCAACGCGCAGTCCGGCATCATGGGTGATGGTCCCTCGTCGGCGCAGTCGGTCGAGATCGAGCGTCGGGTCACGATGTCCGTCGAGGTTTTCTGGTCGAACGAAACCCGTGCCGACGACCTCGCGCCATTCACCAACGCGGTCGAGTCGCTCGGCGCCGCGCTGGGTCGAGTTGAACGCAATCTGCGCCTCACCGACGAGGTTGAGACCGACGAGCTCACCGGTGTGGGCAATCGGCGACGCGCCTTGCGGGTGTTGTCGTCGGCGCGAGCGTGGGCCGAGCGCGAGGAACGCTGTTTCTCGGTCCTGATGTTCGATCTTGACTACTTCAAGAAAGTCAACGACACGCTGGGTCACGGTGTTGGCGATCAGGTGCTCGCGCGGTTCGCGGCGATGCTGTCGACGTCAATTCGTGAGTACGACAGCGCGGCACGGTGGGGCGGCGAGGAGTTCCTCGTGGTGTGCCCTGATACCGA
>JAYUFA010000264.1:0-14033 GCA_043738925.1 Actinomycetota bacterium | reverse complement strand
CGTCTCATTGTGGATCGCCGACGGAGCACACCCGAAGCAGGTCGCCGCTCTCGCCGGCCATTCATCTGTGTCTGTCGTCCTCGATCGCTACGGCCATCTGTATCCTGCGCACGACGATGACCTGATCCTCAGGCTGGAACGACGGCGACGCTGAGATCGGCAATTTGATGCTGAAGAGTCTGATCGGAAGCTCAAGCTCGTCAACTCCGGCTATTACCGACCGCTACAAACGCCCCACAGCTGATATCCACAGCCCGGTCGATACCAACATGCCCGAAACCCGCCACCGAAAACCCGGCGCGCCGCTCCCCTCTTGTGGTTGCGAAGCCGCCCCATATCGGGCAATCTGCGCTGCCAGGCACCGCCCCCTCAGACCCCGGCGGTACGAGACTTTGCGCTTTGGATGGAGCTTTCAGTGAAAGGATCGGCTGGAGCGGCGTAGGCGGGTGGCCGTGTTGGTGAGGTAGCGGCGGAACTCGGGTGGGCCGATGACGGCGCAGGCTGCGTCGAGGTTGGCGAGGATGTAAGTGGGCCATCGGAATGTGTCGGTGTCCATGGTCATTCGGCAGCGCGCATCGGCGAGTTCTTCGACGGTGACCCAGGTCCCGTAGAGGTCGCGGATCTGTGACGCGGGTGCGTCGATGTCGACCACGACCCTGTAGCGGGTGCGGAGCTCGCTCATGTTGTGGCGCACGTAGTCGCTCAGGTTCTTGGCGGGTGGTTTCCTCGGCGCGAGCGGGGTCTTGGAGGGCATGGGATCGGTCATGCGGTCGAGGCGAAACGTTCGCCAATCGCTGCGGTCTGCGTCGTAGGCGACCAGATACCACCTCGCGCCGAGGTTCACGAGTTGGCACGGCTCGACGTAGCGGGCGGTCTCGGTCCCGTCGGCAGCGAGGTAGTCGAAGCTCAGCCGAACGTGATCCCTGCATGCCGCGGCGACGCGTTCGAGCACGCTCATGTGTGGCTGGGCGTGTTCGACCGTCGGACCGGTCGCAGTGGCAGCGGTGACCTTCTCGGCGCGGCGTCGTTGTGCGGGTCCAAGCATCGACAGCACCTTGGTCAACGCGCCGAGGGTCGCCTCGGCCAAGGGGTTCGCTCCGTTCGCCGTGGCATTAAGCGCCACGGCGAGGGCGACGGCCTCGTCACCGTCGAGGAGCAACATCGCCCCGCCGCGAGACGTGCCCAGTCGGTATCCGCCATCGGAGCCTCGGTCGGCGCCGATCGCGTATCCGAGCTCGCGGAGCCGCTCGATGTCTCGGCGCAGGGTTCGGTCTGACACCTCAAGCTCACGGGCCAGCTCGGGCCCCGGCCAGTCGCGACGGCGTTGAAGCAACGACAGCAGCCGCAGGGTCCGTTCCGTGGTATCCGCCATCATCGCAACTTCCCACACGCAGCGGACAGAAACTGACCTATTGAGTCCGGACGATGTTGATTGCCCACTTGGCACCGACTCCAGGAGCGTCATGATCACCACCACACACCTCAACTTCCGTGGCGAAGCCCGCGCTGCGCTCGAGTTCTACCGTTCCGTGTTCGGAGGAGACGTGACGATCTTCACCTACGCCGACGCCCACAACGATCAGCAGCCGTCCGAGGCCGAGCAGGTCATGTTGGGACAGGTCATCGCCGACAACGGCCTGCACGTGATGGCCTACGACGCCCCGTCGACGGTCCCGTTCGAACGGGGCCAGAACTCGTTCTTCGTGTCCGTACGTGGCGATTCGCCGGACGAGATCACGCGCTACTGGCAACAGCTGTCCGACGGAGGCATCGTCATCGCCGCCCTCGCACCCGCCAGTTGGTCACCGCTATACGGCATGCTGCAGGACCGCTTCGGCATCGTGTGGGTCCTCGACGTCGCTGTGGCGTACTGATCGCATCGGGCCGGATCCCTACGTTGACGCCATGGCATCAGCCGTTGGGCCATCTCGCCATCCGCCGGCCGCAGCAACGCACGGTGCGGCCAGATGACCGGCGATCGCAGTGTCGCGAGTCCCGCCCTTGGATCGGATCAACGGCGGGACGTCGACTCGTGCTCGGTCCATCCAAACACTGGCAAATTCGGCTATCCGATCCATCACGTCGAAACTCGTGCCCAGTGGCGCTCGTGGCTCGAAGCCCATCACCATCAAACCCGCGGCGTCTGGCTGTGCTCGTGGCGGAACTCAACCGGCCGCCCGCGGTGCCCATACCCGGAGGTGGTCGAGGAAGCCATCTGCTTCGGATGGATCGACTCGACCGCCGGCGTTCTGGACGAAGACCGCGGTCTTCAGCTCATCACACCCCGCAACGCGAAGAGCCCCTGGACGCGGCTGAACCGGCAACGGGCCGCCCAGATGGAGGCTGCCGGCCGAATGACCGAAGGGGGACGACGCGCGATCGACGTCGCCCAGCGCAATGGATGGTGGACGATCTACGACCCGGTCGAGGATCTCATCGAGCCCGACGCGCTCGCCGCCGCGCTCGACGCCGACCCGGCCGCCCGAGCCTCATGGGACGGCTTCCCGCCGAGCGCACGCAAACTCATGCTCTGGTGGGCGATCAGCGCAGCCAAAGCCGAGACGCAACAAGAACGCATCAAGGAGATCGTCGCCAGCGCCGCCATCGGCGAACGTGCCCGCCGCTGAAGCTCCGACCCGACCGACAACGGTCCACGATCGATTCAGACGGCTCGGAGCGAGCCCCGCTCGACGCTCCACTCCCGACCCGATGTGCCGTCAGGCGGCCCGCCAGAACTGCCGATCCGCGTGAACTCGAGCAGTCTTCTAGCGTCGGGAGGCGACTGTCACCGATGGGGTGAGCTTGTATGCACTTGGACCGAACGACCCGAACCTGATACCAGTCACTGGTGCCTCACGGCGCTCCAGGCGTGCACACGGCGAGAGTCAAGGTGCCGAACGAGAACGAGGCTTCAAGGCTTCGAACTCCGCGACCTCGGGCTGGATCGGCTCGATGTTCTGGTTCACTCGGAACACGTTCGTCGGGTCATATCGCCATTTCAGATGTGCGAGTCGGCGATACTTCGCGTCGCCGTAGGCGCTTTGCGCCACGCCGGTGTCGGCCTGCTCGTTGACGTAGTTGGCTTTGAGCGAGAGTTCGGCGAGTCGTTGGGCGGTGCGGCGGCACCAGGCGATTGCCCTCTCGTCGTCTTCGGGAATGTCCCAGACACCTTGGGAAATCCAGTAGAACGCTCCGGCCCTGCCGGAGTATGCCGTTGCGTCCTCGTCGACATCGCAAACTGCGCCGCCAAGCTGCAGGCAGTAGACCTCAAGTCCGGCCACGGGCATCTCGGCGACGGAGTCCGTCATCACGCTGATGACATGATCGTCCATCTCGGCAAGAAAACCGCCCTTGGAGTAATACCGCCGACCCCAAGGCAGGAGTTCGTCGCTCGCGCGCTGCAGTTCCACGAAGGTCGTGTCCGGCTTCTGGTCCTGAACACCTCCTGGAAACGCGAAGCGCTCCACTGCCGCTTCCGCTCCGACCGTCGACCCGGTCCAGATCACTCGGAGCAACAGTTCATCCTTTGTGACAAGAAAGGCCGTGGTCAACTCGCGCGGAGCCGCCGCCGCGGCCCTGTAGCGCGTCAGAGTATCCACGGTGGCGGCAGCCGGGTATGACGAACGCCTGATCAATACGGGTCCCAGGGCGTGCATGCGGAACTTGAACTTGGTGACCACGCCGAAGTTGCCGCCGCCTCCGCGGATCGCCCAGAACAGGTCCGGCTGCTCATCTAACCCAACGCGAGAGATCCGGCCATCTGCGGTGACGATGTCGGCTTCGATCAGGTTGTCGATGGTGAGACCGAAGCGCCGGCTGAGATATCCCATGCCGCCTCCGAGGGTCAAGCCTCCGACTCCGGTATGCGACACCACGCCTGCCGGTGTTACCAGGCCATATCTTTCGCCCGCCGCGTCGACGTCGCCGAGCAACGCACCCCCGCCAACTTCGACCGTTCCAGTCCGTGGATCGACGACTACTGCCTTCATCGGCGACAAGTCGCACACGATGCCACGGTCGCAGGTACCGAGGCCCGCGAAGCTGTGCCCGCCGCAGCGCACGGCCAGAGGCAGTCCGGAATTCGCAGCGACGCTAACGACCTTCTGCACGTCACTCGCCGTCGAAGCCAGCACGATCGCACCCGGATGGCGTTCGATAACCGCGTTGTAGACACGACGAAGGCGATCGTAGTCACGGTGGCGTTCATCAACGACCGTGCTGTCAAGATGCGCGCGCTTGAGTTCGTCCGCGACCGCGGTGCCAACCATGTGAGTTCCCCAAATCGTGAACTACAGCCGCACGGTACTGGATCGTCGGTCGATGAGCGCGTACGAGCCGACCGCAATTCACCACACCCAAGGTGCTCACCCGAACGATCTCCTGGCGTCGGCTGTGAACGACATCTGCGGCTTGAGACCGACGCTGGGACGATGGTCGAATGAGCGCATACCTGCCGATCGGCACTCGATGTTCTGTATGCATGAACGCTCTTGCGTCGGCGCGCCGGAGCGGGCAGTATGCGCCGGTGGGACCGGAAGAATACGAGGCCACGAGCGACAGCGCGTCGTTGAAGGCGCCCACCGAACCGTATGCCCCGGACGTAGCTCGACTCGCTTCTGCGGTTTCGGATTGGAAGCACGGACTCGTGCCCGTGGCCGCCGGCGTGCGCCTTCACTACGTGGTCGCGGGCGAAGGTGAGCCGGTGATTCTCCTGCCAGGATGGCCACAGAGTTGGTACGCGTGGCGGTTCATGATCCCGCTTCTCGTAGATGCGGGACGTCGCGTCTTTGCGCTCGATCCACGCGGCTTCGGCGACAGCGATATGCCCGCCGAGGGGTACGAGCTGGACACCGTTGCCCACGACCTGCACGTCTTCATCAACCGGTTGGGCCTCGGCACCGATGGCGGGGTCGACATCGTAAGTCATGACACCGGCAGCTGGATCGCGCATGCCCATGCCGCCGCTTACCCCGACGACGTCAAGCGACTCGTCTTGTCCGACGCGTATATTCCCGGAGTTTCGCCAGACCCTCCGGCCGGCTATCCCGACAGCCAACTCAACGCGCGGCAGTGGCATTTCTATTTCAATCGCGTCCAAGGGCTGCCCGAGGCGCTGATCCATGGGCGTGAACGCGAGTTCCTGTCCTGGTTCTTTGGTCCCGTCAAGTTGGCACGTACGTGGACGATCGACCAATCCGCGTTCGAGGAGTACCTGCGAGTCTTTTCGAAGCCCGGCGCGGTGCGAGCAGGCTTGATGTACTACCGGGAGGTTTTCAGTGACCGCGGTCGGGCGGCTAATGCCGCTCGTCGCCAGAAGCGACTGAGCATGCCAATCCTGACGCTAGGCGGCGAGTACGCCGACGCCGACAACCTGTTCCACACGATGAATCAGTTCAGCGGCGATGTCAGCAATCGGGTCTTTGCAGGAATTGGTCACCACCTGCCCGAAGAGTGTCCGGAGGAGATGACCCAAACAATCATCGACTTTTGGAACGAGCGACCGATTCCAGTAGTCGTCGAGTGAGAAGCGTGCTCAAGCTCGTTTGAGCCGAGTGAACGTTCGACGCGACGCGTGCACCGACGCTTGACTACTTCGACGTTTGGACCAACACAGAACTGCCGATCGGCATTCGTCGTTCTGGGCGCGTGATCGTGCTTGCGTCGAGGTTCCGGAGCGGGCAATATGCGCTCGTGTCGCAACCGGCTGACCGGCGGCCAGGAACCCCGGATTGGTCACGAGGTCTCCGGGCTGCACAGCGAGCCGACGAACCCGGCGGCGAGCTGATCGGCTTGTACGTGGTGCTGCCTCGTAAGGGTTCGGCATGACCAACCGAAGGGGATCGCTCATCCGGCACCGCGACTTCAACCTACTGTGGGCCGGTCAGACCGTGAGCAAAGTCGGCACCGAGGTGAGCGTGCTGGCGATCCCGCTCATCGCCATCCAGTTGCTCGACGCAACCACGCTCGAAGTCGGCGGCCTGACCGCGGTCGAGTTCCTACCGTTCCTCCTCGTCGGTCTCCCAGCCGGCGCGTGGGTCGACCGCATGCGCCGCCGACGCGTGCTCATCGTCGCCGACATCGGACGGCTCGTCGCGCTCGCGTCGATCCCGGTGGTGCACTCGGTCGCGACCCTGACGATCGCGCAGCTCTACGTCGTTGCGTTCGTGACGGGCGTGCTGACGGTGTTCTTCGACGTCGCCTATCAGTCGTACCTACCGGAGCTCGTCGAGCGCGACCAGCTGGTTGAAGGCAACGCGAAGCTGGCCGCGACCGAATCAGGTGCGCACATCGTCGGTCCGGGCCTCGGTGGCGCGCTGATCGGCTGGCTGGGTGCAGCGGCGGCGGTGGCGGCCGACGCGGCCAGCTACGCGGTGTCGTTGGTGTCGTTGCTTTCCATCCATGCCCCCGGCGAGGAGCCCGACGTTCCATACGGCGGTCGTCCGAGCCTGGTCTCGGACATCCGCGAGGGCTTGCGCTTCGTGTGGCACGAGCACCGGATCCGCGCGGTCGCGTTCTGCACTTCGATGTCGAACCTATTTTCCGCCGTGCAGGGCGCCGTCATCTTGCTGCTCATGACACGCATGCTCGGGTTCAGCGGCACGAAGATCGGCGTGGTGTTCGCGTTCGCCGGCGTCGGCGCGGTGATCGGCGCGGTCAGCGCGCCGTGGCTCGCCCGTCGGCTCGGCGTCGGCAAGGCGATCCTCGTCGGCATTATCGTCGCCGGCGTCGGACCGTTGCTGATCGCCGCCGCCACTGGCGCGTCGGCGGCGGTGCTCATCGCCGTCGGCATCGGGCTGCAAGGCGGCGGTGGCGTGGCCTACAACATCAACCAGGTGAGCGTGCGGCAAGCGCTGTGCCCGCGACGCCTGCTGGGGCGGATGAACGCCAGCGTGCGATTCATGGTCTGGGGCACCCTGCCGGTCGGTGGCTTCCTGGGTGGCGTGCTCGGTACGGCCATCGGGATCCGCTCGACCCTCTGGGTGGCCGCCACCGGCCAGGCGCTCGCGTTCGTGTGGCTGCTGCCCTCGCCGATCCCGTCGATGGTCGACATGCCCGAACCGGGCGACGACACGGACGTCGAGCTGGTTCTCGGTAGCGCTATCGAAGCGCCCCCGTCGTAACCGTTCACTGGTCGGGCTCCGAGCTCGCCCCGGTCCGCTGTCTCCGTCCCCTCGTCGCTAACGCTTCCCTCGGCGCGCATGCCCATCTGATGGAGTTCATTGACGGGTGGTAAACGCCCGGCAATTGGACGCTCGACTGAGCTGAACCTGGCCTCGCGTATGCGCCGGATCTGCCGAGCTCGCGCACGTTGTTCTGTGCCCGTGATAGTGCTTGCGCCGGCGCGCCGGACCGGGCAATATGCGCCACTTGAAGCTGTGCGCAGTGATGCCCGTTCTCGTGGCTTCGCTCGGCCTGAGCGCGTGCGGCACCGACAACTCCCATCCGTCGGCCGGTGCGTCCCGCAACTCCGCGATTCCGGCGGCCACCAGTGCCCCCGTGATCGATGACACGGTCTCTTCAGGAGCCGTTGACCACACCGTCAGCACGACCACTACCAGCGCCGTTATCGGGTCCGATGGTTCGATCTGTCGCCCACTTGAACCGCCAACAAATCCGCCAGCCACAAACGAAGCAGTAGGCACCGTGGGCTGCATCTGCCCGTACGACCTCTTCTCGAATGACGATCCGCCAGACTGCTATCCGAGGCAGCTGGCTAGCTGGAAATACCCAGGTGGCGTCGGAGCTGTGGGCCAAGTGGTTGACGACATCCCGAGGAATTCGCTGGGCTTCGCTCCCTCCCTGCCAGCGGGCCTTGCGCTACACGCAGTATCGACCTGGAACTTCGGCGTGAGCGGAACCTATCCGACCCTCGGCCGCCTGATCATCGGCGAAGGTGCCAACGATCCACTCTTAGGTGGCGGACTGCGACAACAGATCGATCTACTTCGCACGCTGCCCGGCACAGTGGAGGAGCGCTTGATCGACGACAACCCGAACAACGATGCGGTGGTCGTGAAATCGGGCGACACAGAGGCACTGATCTGGTTTCCGCAAGATGGTCAGACCCCGAAGGGGCAGCCTCCGATTGAGATTGTTGATTGGATCGCGGGAAGTTTGCGCTATGCCGTCACCATTCAACTTGGTGCCAAAGCCATGTTGCACGGCCCGACGTACGACGAGCGCATCGTCAAGTTCATCGATTCATTTCGACCCTTCGGTGCCTCGTAGCGCAGAGCTGCCGATCCGCGCGGTGTATGTGGGGTGCTGTCAGGCGGGGAGGATTCGACGAAGGGTGGTGCGTTTGCGGATGCGGGCACCGGACACGACCAGAACGTCTTCAGCGAAGAACGCTGCGCCCACCGGCGTTTCGGCACGGCCGCAGACCGCTCCGCTCTCCAGCCCGACAACATGCCATCGCCACGGGCTGCCGGACTCCAACTCATCGCCGGGTTCGCAGGTTCCTGAATGGGTGGTGGCCCACCTGTGGTCGACGAGCACAAGCACGATCAGGTTGCCGATTCTGACCTCGGCGCGCCAGCAGTTCGCACCCATCCACATCGGACCGAGCGCGTATGGATGGGGAACTCCAGGATCCGATTCGGGACCGACAGGCGGTTGCAGCGTCCCGATGCCAGCGCCGCGTTGCCAACCGAGCCCGAGCAGAGCGTCGTCATGGAGTCGAAACTTCGGGACGGTCAGAGACAACCACTCACCCTCAGGGAGCACGGTGAACGCGTGTCGCGGTACGCCAGAGCTCACGAACAACTCGACGTCGACAAGTGCAAGGTCCACGTAGTCCCCGTCGGTGGTCACCGGCAGAGTCTCGCGCCAGACCGACGGCTGGTCGACCCGCCCAGATCTGCCGCTCTGCACTACGTGGCTGGCGCCTCAGGAGAGGGAAGTGACGGCTGCGGAACCGGCGGGGCTTGTCGGCGGCCGAGGAGGTCAAGGATGAACTCACGGGTGACAGCGACGCGGGGCGGGAGCGCTGGGTGGTATTCGTTACCAGTCGACAAGTTGATCTGTGGGTCGGGGGCGAGGCGTGGCTCGGTGAAGACGTCGGCGAGCCAGAGGGTGCGTTCGCTGAACCAGTGGCGGAGCATGGTGACGTCACCACCGGCGAGGTCGATGATGCACCCTTCGGCGGTGATGAACCCCGCCCACGACAGATGGATTCCGTCGTACTGACCGGCGACGGACCGCCAGTCCGGCACGACATGCCGGCGGACCGACGCCCGGGCTGCTCGCTGAGCGGTGGTAGCGAGCAGCGGGGAGATGTGGTGGTGGTGCTGGTTGATGCCGGGCAACTCCCAGCCCGGATGTGGTGAAGCCTGGCGTGGATGGGCAGTCGCCAGCCGAGCCCAATCCTCAGGACGGTGGATCTCGTATACGTGCGCCTCTGGTCGCACCGGCAGCCACCATCGCGTGATCGGGCCGGTCTCAAGTTCCCAGGCACCCACCATCTTCACGAGCGCCTCCGGTGGCGCGTCGGTGGCGGTCCACAGCCCAGACCAGGTGAACTCGCCGGCCCCGTAGACGGCGTCGAAGCGGTCGAACAGCGGCGCAAGAGACTCGATCCCCGAAGCGCCGTCGGTCCACCACTGCTGAGCGGTGTGGTCGAGCGGCGCGTGTACTTCGTCTCCGAAGCGTTCGGCAACCGCCTCCGCAATAGGAAGTCGCGCCGCCGCATGGTGGTATGCCGCAGCACCGGTCGATGGCGCGTCGCTGATCCACGGCCCCACGTAGATCGCCCCGGTGAGAACTGCAAGGTCGGCGAATGCGCCGAACGACATCGTCTCGACCATCTCCACCGCGGAAGCCACTGACGCCGGTGACGTCTCGAATGACAACGCAAACCCCTCGGGACGTCGGGTACGCGATTCCAACGCTGCCAGCAGCGTCACGCCCACTGGAGATGCCGTGATCGCCTCGACGAACCCATCAGCCGCTGCCATGCTTCCACCGTAGGTCGGCGACGATCAGCCATCGACGCCGTTTCGTCTGCAGTCGAGCCGAAGTGCCTCAGGCAGTCGCAACGGTCAGCCGCGTCGCCGTCATCCATTGGGCGTGCCCACAAAGCGCCGGTCTGGGACGCGCCAGAACTGCCGCTCGGCGCTGGTTGTTCTGGACTCCGTGGCCTGTCCTGTCCAGTTTCGCCGAGCGTTCCGAATTCGCTGAGCGGGCGCCAGATCGTCGAGCTGGTGGAGTCGGTCAGGGGGTGGAGAGCGGGAATCGGCTGTCCGGGTAAGTGGCGATGCCGCGGACGCAGATGCGTGCTTTGACGGTTGCGGACGGGAATTCTTGAATGAGAACGGTGTCGCTGAGGCTCTTATTGTCAGTGATCATCGACGAGCAGAAATCGGTCGCCGTGGATGCGTTCATCGTCGCCAACCGCTCGGGGTTGGAACGCGCATTGGTGGCTCGCTACGGGCTCTCCGACGGGCTGGATGCCGCCTCCCACGCGATCGAATTCTCGGTTGCTCATTGGGAACGCCTGTCGACAATGAGCAACCCCCTCGGCTTTCTATTTCGGGTAGGGCACACCCACGGACTTCGTGGGGTCCGCTCGAAGCGCCGGCTGACCGAGCTTGTCACGGACCCCGTGACAACCGATGAACGAGTAGATGTTGATCTGCAGCGTGCACTGGTACGCCTGTCGTGGGAACAGCGGGTGGCGATTGTTCTCGTTCATGCCCATGGGCACTCGTACGCAGACACGGCCCGAATCATGGGCATGCCGGTGACGACGATCACGAATCACGTCAATCGCGGTCTGGCGCGCCTTCGTAGGATACTCACACCGCGCCTGGAGAACCCGAAGGAGCCGACGTGAACACCGACCTAGTCGAACGACTGCGAGAACTCGGTACGCACCTGGACGCTGAACGCTCGGCTTCGCTCAAGCGACAAGACCGAACGAGTGTGCATGCACGCCGACTGACCCGGCGAACGGTGATTGCAATCGCTGGTATCGCCGTCGCGGCGTCGGTTCTGGCAATCGTCCTTGTGGGCGGCTCCCGGGCGTCGGACCCGTCGATGGCCTGGGCGGCAACTCCGGATCCGGTCACTCCGAGCACGAGCGCTGAAGCCGATGCTGCGTGTCGCGCCGCGAGTTCAGACGCTCTGCCTGGCGTGTCCACCGTCGATCTCCGCGGCGAAGTGGGGATCGTTCTCTACGAGACGAAAGATGAATGGCTGGTCTGTACCTTCCCACGAAACGGAAACCACCTCGGAACAGCACACCTGACATCCATCCCAGTACCGAGCGGTGACCCATTGTCGCAGGACGTGGTCACCCTGATTCCGGCACGAACGATCAATGTCACGATCAACAATTCCCGAATCGTCGTGATCACCGGCAGGTTCATTGGCAAGTTCCCCGAACACTGCTCAGCCAACGCCTGCTTCCACACGGTGCACCTGCAAAGCGACGCCGGGCAAGGTCAAACCTCGATCTCCCCAACAGGGACCTTTGCCGTCTGGGTTCCAGCTGGCACCACGCCCACGCTCTCCCTTTCAGTCATGAGGTGAGGCACTACAACTGGATACGACGACCACCGCTGTCAACATCGCGACGGCGGATGCGGTGAACCAACTACGCAGCTTGCGCGGTCGAGGATCATCGGATCGCAGCTGGCGCGACGACGACGGCCACGCCCATACCTGCGTTCTGCGCCGGCGGAGGTCCTTGCACCGGTGCGCCGGAGCGGGCACTATGCGCTCATGCGTTGGTCGCGCACTCGGATGGCCGTGCGCTTCTCTGCGATCTCTCTCGTCCTTGCCTCGAGCGTGGTTGGCTGTAGTTCTGACACGCCTGGGAGCGGGACGGGCGGTGAGCTGTCTGGTGTCACGATTGTCACCGCTTTGGCCTCCGACGCGCCGAGGGTGGCGCTCGTTGAGCGATTCATCGCGGCGATCGACCGAGGTGATCGCTCAGCCGTTCTCGCGTTGATGATCGATGATCCAATCGTCTCGGACTGCGACTACGCGAATGTGGCGGTTGTCGAGGTTCGCGGGCGTGACAAGGTGTCAGCCTGGATCGACGGTCGTGTCGCGGACCATGACAGGTTCACAGTCGAAAGGATCGAGAACGGGAACACCGACGCATCGAGCGCTGCGATCGGCGTGGTGTTTGCTCGGCGGACCAGCGACAGCCTCCGTGCGTTGGGGTTCGCAGATGGTGTGCGGCCGCAGAGTGAGACGAAGATTCGATTCTCGGGCAGCGGCAATGACCTTCGGATCGAGACGTTCGCGAATGGGCCAGGCGGTGGTCCATCGAAGCTGTGCAAGCCAATCTGACTCGGCGCTCATATCTGCCGCGCGGCGCCAATTGTCTACGCTGAGTGAGACGCTTGCGTTGCCGCGCCGGACGGGGCAATCTGGGCTAGTGCCAGCGAGGATCAGGAAGGCGGCGGTGGTCTTCGGTCTGGTAGCCGCTTGTAGTTGCGGTGAATCACCAGACTCAACGCAGCGGCCAACGGCAACTGCTGCGGCACCGACAGAAGTCGTGCCGACTGTGGCCAACGACACCCCATCCACCGCGGGCGCCTCAGTGACGAAGACCGGTTCGCCAAACTCTTCCGTCCAGACGGGGGATACGCCCGATGCCACCTCGCTCTCGCCGATCGGCGGCTCAACCGAGTGGCACGCCCCGGCGGACGCGTTCACCATCGGCGCGCTCCCGTCTGGATTCGTCACTCGCGGATCACCCCGAATCGTCGACGCAGCGGGTTCCCCAACAGGCGACTCGCTCGTGAGTCAGACCTTCGTCAACGTCGGGCAGCATGCGTTGCTCGTTGTTTCTCTCGAAACCGGTGCATACGCCGCGCAGCAACTTGTATCGGGTGGGATGACAACTCGTACAGACATCGTCGCTGGGACGAACGTCCACATCTCGATCGTTGCCAACACCGGGCAACAAGCGATCGCGTGGCAGCCCGCGGAAGACTCAGTCTTCTGGGTTTACGGCACGGACATCTCCGACGATGCCCTGTTCGACATCGTACGTTCTATGCAGATCGCTGCGACCTAGCGCGCACTCTCCGGCAACGGCCCACGAGCGCCCGCGCCATTCCGACGCTATATCTGCCGATCGGCGTGCTGGACAGCCGAAGTCAGGTTGTCGGTGTATTCAGGTTGTTCATAGCTGCAAGGCTCTAGGACGTGGACGGCGTCGACGGCACCAGCTCATCTCCAAATTCCAAGTCGTTCATTCCACGCTCGCTGGCGCCGTTCGAGCGGTACCCGAACGAGCTCACTCAGCTGCGCGTTCGGCTCGGGCAGCTCTTGGACCACCACGTCTCGCTGACTGGCCGGGTCATCGGAGCCGGTGGGCAATTCTTCGTCGTTGACATGTGGGTGATGGGTGTCGCTCAGCGTTCCTTTCACCTAGTCGAGGGATTCCTGCAGGTCTTCGATGGCTGGCACGTGACGGTCGCTGCGCCGCTGGTCCGCTTCCAGATTGAGAACGTATATCGGACGATGTACATCCTCGAGGCCCCGAACGGGCCGGAGGTTGTGCTCGACATCCTCAAAGGTACCGAGCTCCGCAAGATGAAGGCCTTCGACAACGGCGCACTACTCACCGACGCAGAGCTCGTCGCGCGGGCAGCGCGTCTCTTCCCCTGGCTGCCAGACGTGTACACAGCCTCGAACGACTGGGTACACCTTTCCGAACGGCACGTGTTCAACGCGAACCGGCTAGGTGGCGACGATGCCCACCCCAAACTCAATGGCCGGGTTCCGCTAGCCGCGGAGGACATACCGGTCACGTTCCTGCAAGAACTCCTCGCTGCGATGCGGCAAGCGACGCGCGATCTGTTCGCGCTGCTCGAGGTGTGGGAGGAGTGGAAGCTCAGTCATCCCGGCGCCGAATCGGTCGGGCTCGACGTGGCGAGGGCGTCGACTGACAATGGGACCGAGCGCGGCGCCTCTAACAGGGTGCTGAAAATCGGCTGAGGGTGCTCGCGTTTTTGGTCTGGATGTAAAAGACTGTGTGTTATGCGTGGTGCACCTGATCCTCAGTTGGCGAT
>JAYUFA010000263.1:0-1989 GCA_043738925.1 Actinomycetota bacterium | reverse complement strand
GGTACCCGCTCGTCCACACGAGGTCGGCGGCAACGGCTCGCGACGACGACGCCTCGATACGCACGTGCGCCTTCTTGAACGGCTCGACGATCTCGATCGCGAGCGGACCCACGGTCATGTGGTCGATGTCGGGTCGCAGCGAACGCGACACGCGGTAGTTCCACTGACGAGCGGGTGCGCCAGGCGTGCTCGGGTCGTTCGGTCCGTTTGGCTGTTGTAACGCGATAAAGCCGTCGAGCACGTTCATGTTGTTGTACAGGCCCATGCCGATGATGACGGCCAGCTCGCCGGCGGGGTCGTAACAACTGAACCAGTAGCGGTCATACACGCGCGGGTCGCTGGTCCACACGTGATCGAACGTGGTGGGCAGCTGATGACGCAGCGTCTCGTCAAGGTCGGTCAGCATGGTCGCGTCAGTCTTGCGTGTGTTGGGTGACCGTGCCCGAGGCTTCGAGCGCGGCGATTTCGTCAGCTGACTTCCCGAGTTCGGCGAGGACGCTGCGTGTGTGCTCGCCGAGCTTCGGCGCGATCCACCGCGGTGCCCACGGCGTGCCGTGGAAGTCAGCCGGCGACGCGATCATCGTGGTGGTGCCGAACTCGTCAGGCACCTCGACCAAGCCACCCGCGTGGCGCAGCTGGGGATCGGCGAGGATGTCGTCGGGTCCATTGATCGGCGCCCAGAAGAAGTCCGGCTCGGCCTCGAACAAAGCGCTCCACTCGTCGAGCGTTTTGGTCGCGAACTCCGCGTCGATGAGTGCAATGAGTTCCCGCGCGTTCTGTGAGCGCGCGGCCGCGGTCGAGAATCGATCATCGGCGAGCCACTCAGGATGACCGACGGCGCGCGCGAGCGGCGGCCAATGTCGTTCGCCCTCAAGACCAACGATCCAGAAACGGCGACCGTCACGGGCGACGTAGTTGTTGATCGCCGGGTTGCCCATGGCCTCGCGTGTGCCGATCTGCGGATGCAGCCCCCAGCCGAGGACCATGTTGAGATCGAAGCCGATGGTGTACACGCCCTGTCGTAACAACGACGTGGACACCATCTGGCCTTGCCCGGTGCGTTCGCGCGAGAACAGAGCCGCGCTGACCGCGCCGGCGCACGCGACGCCAACCGAGTGATCACCCATACCGCCGCGTTGAAACGGTGGGTCAGCGCCGGGCGCGGTGAGCATGCCGGCGATACCCGAGCGTGCCCAGAACGCCGCGATGTCGTATGCAGCACGATCGGCGTCGGGTCCTTCGAGGCCGTAGCCGGTGATGATCGCGTAGATGAGTCGATTGTTGCGAGCAAGCAACGCCGTGTGATCGAGGCCGAGTCGCGCGAGGGCGCTCGCACGGATGTTGGTGAGAAACACGTCGGCGCCGTCGATGAGCTCGAGGGCGAGTGTGCGGCCGCCCTCGGTTTGCAGGTCGACCACCACGCTGCGCTTGGAACGATTGTCGAGCTCGAACACCGGGTTGTTCGGCATGTCGCCGCCGAGCATGCGCTGAAAGCTACGGGCCGGATCACCGCCTGGCGGCTCGATCTTGACCACGTCAGCGCCCCAGTCGGCCAGGATGCCACCGGCTGCGGGACCCGCGACCCACACACCGAGCTCGACGACACGGACACCTTCCATCGGCCCAGGCATTGGCATGCATCCTTCGTGGTTCGGCGGCGCGTTTGGCACCGACGGTACGAGCCGCTGTTCTAGCGCATGCGATCGCCGCGACCGAACGGATCGTCGGTCGCGAGCGTCGGTCGATAGGCTCCTCGTCCGTCGTGATCCTCGTCGTTTGCACCGGCAACACCTGCCGTTCACCTATGGCCGAGGCGCTCCTTCGCCACCACCTCACGGCCACCGGTCACGAGATCGACGTCGAGTCGGCCGGCACGCTCGGCTGGAACGGTGCCCCGGCGACACCGCATGTGATCGAGGTGCTCGCCGAACGAGGCGTCGCCTTCCCCGATCACCGTTCTCGCAAAATCACGCGGGCTCAGGTCGACGA
>JAYUFA010000262.1:0-1996 GCA_043738925.1 Actinomycetota bacterium | reverse complement strand
GCGGAGTCAGCCGCCGCAGCCCAGCAAGAAACGGAAAGTAATCTGTCAGTCACCCCAACCGTTGCCCCGACGAACGGTGAAGCGCGATCGCAGTGATCGCTAATAATTGGCGTGCAGTGCGGTGGACAAGCCGGTTCTCGTAAAGCCATTCGAGCGGGCGACGACCATGACAGAGCTCGTCGAACGGGCAGAACCCTAGTCGCCGAGATAACCTGAGCACTGAACAGGACCCTGATGCCCGGCTGGCGTCGGGGTCCTTTCACGTTCCGGTGCCTGTAGGCGCACCTCGAGACGATCCGGGGGAGCGGCCGCGGGCTCGCTTGAACGCGCGACCGAACGCCTCCTCCGAGTCGTAGCCGACCCGACGCGCTATCGCTGCAACGGTGAGATCTGTCGTCAACAGCAGATCCTGAGCGAGGTGCATCCGCCACTCGGTCAAGTAGCGGATCGGCGAACGACCCAGGACTGTCCGAAACCGATCGTCGAGCGCCGACCGTGACACGGCGACTTCGGTCGCGAGCCCGCCAACGGTCCACTTCCGGTCCGGGCGAGCGTGAAGCCTCGCCATCGCAGCCGCAAGGACGGGGTCGCGTAGGGCAGCAATCCATCCATGGTCGGCGACCGGAGCATCGGCGAGGTGCGCCCGCAGGACTTCTATCAGCAGCAACTCGGGGAGCCGTGTCGACATTGCCTCGTCTGGCAGGTTTCGATCTGTCGTCGACAGTGCGAACTCGATGCTCGATTCCACCCAGCGCGCCGCAGGTCCGTCAGGAAGGTGGACAACGAACGCCGGGGGAAAGGCGCGCAGGTTCGGGTCGAACAAGGGGTCCTCGGAGTGGAGGTACCCGCAGACGATGTCAGTTCGCTCACCGCCAGCCCCGTGCGAGAGCACCGGCATCGTTGGCCACGGTGGTCGCGCCATCAGGTTCAACAACGGGACTCGATCCGCCGGCGCTAATCCGCCCATCATGTAGTCATCCCCGTAGGGCAGGACGATGACGTCGCCGCGGCTCGCCCAGTGACGCTCTGCATCAGCGGTGGCTACCCAGCAACGGCCAGCAGCGACGATGTGGAACAGGATCAACCGCTCCGCACCGGGCCGAATCACCGGCGCCATCTCGCGAAGCGGTGACTCGAATTCCCAGTTCTCCGTGAACTCGGCTCTGAAGAAGATCGCACCGTCGAGTCGAAGACCTTCCAATGCCGCCGCGAGCGGCGTCGGCGTCGCCATGGACGCTGATACTGCCACAAGCCGTACAAGGCTCCGACGCCGACCTTCTGCGTCGGAGCCCGTACTGCTGCAAGGTGGTCACCTCACGACGGCGGTGCGAACAGCTCGAGGGCGATCCCGTCAGGATCTCGAAAGCTCAGGCCGGAGCCATAGGCCGCGTCTTTGATGCCGCGATGGTCGATGCCGAGCTCATCGAGCCGACCCGCCCACTTCTCGAGTTCGCTGCGATCGGCGCACCCGAAGGCGACGTGGTCGAGGCCGACGTTGAACTCGCTGAACCCGGCACTGGAACCAGTCTTGCCGTGTTGGTGCAGACCGAGCAGGGTGTTGTTGCCGAGAAGGTACACCGTGTGGTGCATGTCTGGGTCGGTGTCCTCGTCGATCACCGGGCCGGCGTCGAGGAGTGCTTCGTACCAGGGGACGCTCACGGCGAGATCACGAACCGTGAGCGCGATGTGCGTGAGGGGTGGGAAAGTGTTCATGGGTGTTCTGTCCTGTTGCTAATGCGAACCTTCCGGGTCCGGCGACAATGCCGCCGTGACGACCGAAACGTCAGCTCGTTTGTCGGATTGAGTATCCGGCCGAACTCGGCGGGACACCATGACCGCGACACCGACACTTGTGACCGCGGCACCAATCAATCGAGCTGGCCCATCGGTATCGGCGGGGTCGCCCCGGCTACTGTGACATCGGGAAGCGAGGGGCTTGATGGAACGAATCGTCTGTTCGTGGTGCCAGGGGCAGAGCGACCCCGGTCGTACGGCG